>JBJETA010000171.1:0-6294 GCA_051883075.1 Anaerovoracaceae bacterium | reverse complement strand
TTAAACTCTCCGTAAAGTTTGCATTGAAGTCCTGTTCTATTTTCGGAATCAGGTTAAGTCTTATCTTGTTTCTGGTATAAACAGGCTCATTGTTTGTCCTGTCTATCTTCGGATTAAGGTTCTGCTCCGCACAGTATTCCTCTATCTCTTTTCGTGACACATCAAGCAGAGGACGGATAATCTGTGTTCCGTACTTTCCCGGTCTGCTGTATTCAATGCCTGCCAGCCCGTCCGTTCCCGTGCCTCGTATAATCCTCATCAGCACAGTTTCCGCCTGGTCATTCAGGTTATGGGCAACAGCGATTTTTACATTATCATATCGTTTATTGTCGATTAGCTTTTTAGCAGTATCATAAAAAGCACCGTATCTCGCCATCCTGCCTGCTTCCTCACTGCTTATGCCCTTTTCCTTCGCCAGCATATTGCAGTCAATCACAAAGCTACGGCATTCAATACCGTGCCTTCCGCAAAGTGCTTCGGCGTATTTCTGATCCTCCTCCGCATCTCCTTTTCTGAACATATGATTTACATGCACCGCCGAAACCGAAAAGCCCATTTCACCTGACAGTGTAAGCAGATTGTGAAAAAGGCACACCGAATCAGGGCCTCCGGAAAGTCCCACTATGATGTGCTCACCTTTATTTATCAGTTTTTTATCTAAAATCGTCTTTTTTATTTTTTCTGTTACCATAATACTTAAAGTATATCATATTTTATTTTCTCCGCAATAGATAAAAGCCCTAAAATTTGTGTTATTAAACAAAATTTAAGGCTTTTTTTATTTTATTGGCAACTATTGGTTTGCAATTTTTTCCGCCAGGTCATTCAGATATACCCAGCGCTCCATCTTATACTCAAGCTCCTCCTCTGCCTTCTGCTTTTCCTGCATCAGCTCGTTCAGCTTTGAATAATTGCTGGTTTCCTTTGCCATGGCAGCTTCCAGTTCTTCCAGCTTCGACTCCAGTGCCGCTATATCATCATCTATCGTTTCGAATTCCTTCTTCTCACTGAAGGTAAACTTCAGCTTTACAATGCCGCTTCCGTCACGCCTTGTTCCCTTCTGCTGTCGTTCCCCGCCGCTGCTTTTCTCCGGGTCTCCGCCATTCTCCGTACTGCCCTGCTTTTCCCTGCTCCGGGATTTTTCCGCTGCCTCCTTCGCCTCAAAGGCCCTGATATCCATATAGTCGGTATATCCTCCGGGATAATGTCCTATATTTCCGCCTTCTTCATACACAAAGGTCCGCACAGCGATTCTGTCTATAAAATATCTGTCATGTGATACCGCGATTACTACCCCTGCAAAGCCGTCCAGATAATCCTCCAGAATAGTCAGGGTTTCTATATCAAGGTCATTTGTAGGTTCATCGAGAATCAGGACATTCGGTGCCGTCATCAGGATTCCCAGCAGATACAGTCTCCTTTTTTCACCGCCGGAAAGCTTGTTTATCCTGACAGAATGTATATGCTTCGGAAACAGGAATCTTTCCAGCATCTGCGATGCGGATGCCGTACCGTCAACAGTCTCAACGTGATATGCTATGCTCTGCACATAGTCAATAAGCCGCATTGATTCATCCATGGCTTCATTTTCCTGAGAGAAATAGCCTATTTTAACAGTTTCGCCTATCTCAACAGTACCGCTGTCAGGCTGCTCCTGTCCCATGATTATCTTAAGCAGAGTTGATTTTCCGCAGCCATTGTCTCCGAGTATTCCTATACGGTCATTTCTGAGCACGGTATACGTAAAATTGTTTATCAGCAACCTTCCGCCATAGCTCTTGCTTATATTTTTAAGCTCTATAACTTTTTTACCAAGGCGGCTTGATACCGAACTCATCTGTACCTTTGAATCATCTATGACAAGCCTGCTGTTCTCAAGCTCCTTAAAACGCTCAATTCTTCCCTTTGCTTTTGTGGTTCTTGCCTGTGCCCCTCTTCTTATCCATTCCAACTCACGCTTGTAAAGAGTCTTTCTTTTGCGTTCAGTGGCAAGTGCCATTTCCTCTCGCGCCGCTTTTGCTTCAAGATAATATGAATAGTTTCCCTCATGTCTGTATACTTTCCCATCGCATAATTCCAATATACGATTTGTTACTCTGTCCAGGAAATACCTGTCATGGGTAACCATAAATACAGCACCCTTAAACCTCTTCAGATAATCCTCAAGCCACTCGATAATGCCCCCGTCAAGATGGTTTGTAGGCTCATCCAGAATAAGCAGCTCCATCTCCGTTACAAACACCGCCGCCATGGCAACTCGTTTTTTCTCACCGCCTGACAGAGTTTTTACAGGTCTGTCAAAATCCATGATTCCCAGTTCCATGAGCATGGCTTTGCATTCATACTCATCGGCGGTTCTTTTGTCGTTTTTCAGTATCTCCATGACCTGTTCCAGCACTGTGTTGTCTGAATCAAACACAGGCATCTGAGGCAGATATCCAATCCTTGTTCCTTTTGTCATGGTAACGGTGCCGTCATCAGGCTCCTCAAGTCCCGCCGCGATTTTAAGAATAGTGGACTTACCTGTGCCGTTCACCCCTATAAATCCGATTTTTTCTCCCTCATGTATGCTGAAAGAAATATCCGTAAATAACGGTTTTTCCGTATATGATTTTGTTAAATTGGCTGCGTTTAATAGAACCATTTAGCTTTCCTCTTTCTAAATTGTGCATATTGCTTTCTGTTCCGGCTTTCTTTTCCAGCCTTCTTTTCCAGCTTTCTCTCCCAGCCTGCTGTGCCTTAAGGCTTTATGCCTGCGACACAGCACTGCAATAACATATTTTATCACATTATTTTTTAACAGCCAAACAGTAATTTACGCCTTATTTTTTAACATAATTCACACCCTATTTTTTAACAGCCAGGCAATAATTTACGCCTGACGGTGCATACATAGGATGTTCCGGATTGAGAAGGTTGTACGGTTCAAAATACTTTTCCGTCATCTCCTTATCATCGAGATGCTCATATATTAAAAATCCGCAGTTTTCAAGCAGTTTTTCTATTTCACTGTACGAATACTCCGCCTTCATTTCCTCGCCTGCACCTTTTGCCAGCCTGCGTGTTTTGTTATATGCCCCTTCAGCGCCGCCTTCGCAGTTTCTGCCATCCGCACTGCTTTCACTACTGCCATCCGCACTGCCGCTTCCGTTGGCGCCACTTTCTCCACCGCTTCGGATGCTGCCGTCCGCACTTTCACAGGAAGGATAATCGAAAACTATGGCAGAACCTTCACACCACAGCTCCGATATTCGTCTCAGAAGCTTCTCAAACTCTTCTGCTGTCAGATAATAGCTCAGGCCGAGCAGACTGCCAAAGGAAATTTCACCCCTGTCAAAGCCTGCTTCTTCCAGCTTTTCCGTCCAGCTCTCATCCGACAAATCGCAGGGAACATAATATACCGGGCAGCGGCTTTCCAGCCGGCTTTCAGAAATCCTTTTTTTCTTGTCTTCTATCATGCCGGGCCGGTCCAGTTCATATACGCTAAGTTCTTTGTTGCTGTATCTGAGAGAAAAGCTGTCGTAGCCCGATCCGAAAATAACATACCGGGTGCATCCAAGTCTTACTGCATTTTTCAGCGAATGCTCACAAAATGCACTTCTTCCGAGAACGGAGGGTGCCAGCTGATTGTCCACAATAAATCTGAGTGCCTCCTCTTCTGTCCCCCTGAAGTCCGGCTTAAAAAAAGAAATCCCCGCACTCATATTTGAAGAAATATTGTTGTATTCCTCCGCACTGAGAATCTTCTCCGCCATTTCATCCCTGAAAATCCAGTTTTCATTGTTCCTGCAGTGATAAGCTCTCGAAAAACAGCTCACCAGTGCTGTCATGTTGTTCTTCATTTAATCTGCCTCCTTTTACATATCTCTTATACTTAATACACCCTTTCCGTATATGAGTACAAGACTTGAAAAAAAGGCAAAAATGTGGTAATATAAGGTCATCCGGAAAAGAAATTTTCCGGTTTTTTTATTCCAGTACCGCAGTAATGACCGTCATATCGTCCCTTTCCCGTTTTCCGTACCGTTCAATCGCTTTATTCATAATCAGGTCGGATATGGTCTGCGGGTCTGTGGACCGGATATCCAAAATCGCCTTTTTCAGCCAGTCCATCTCCAGGTCTTCGCGGTCCGCATCCGACACTCCGTCGGAAATCATCACAATCCGGTCTCCGGGGCGCAGCCGCACGTTGACGAAGTCAACGTGCAGGCCGTCAACGATGCCCAGAGGAAGCGCAGGCATCTTGACGACCGCCACCTTGTCCTTGCGCCGGATGAAGGTGGCGGCTGCGCCTATTTTGAACATCCGCAGATTGGCCAGCTCCGTATCAATCAGCGCCAAATCCACAGTCGAAAATATCTCCTGTCCTTCCTGCTGCAGAAGTATGTTGTTTACGGTTTTCAGAGCCAGTTCGGCATCAAAACCCGCACTTATCAGATCCATCAGTGTCGAAACCGCCAGTGTACTTTCCGCAGATGCAGGCTTTCCCTTGCCCATTCCGTCACTTATAAGTATCCCATATTCTGTATTTGAAATCTGCTTATATCTGAAGCTGTCTCCCGATATTCCCGGAAGCTGTCCTCTTGAGGAATGTGCCGCCTTTACATTGAACCGGCCATGTCCGTTTATCAACCTGCCGGACATTATCCCGTCACCGTATGCTCCTTCACTTTCTTCAGTTTCTCCACTTTTTACAAGCATTATTTCCTCTTTCATTTTCCCTGCAGCCTGTGCCATTCCCTTGAACTGATACGAAATAATAGCCCTGCTGCTCTTCGCATTCCCATACAAGTTTCCAAGCCTTTTAAATGTCTTTTCGTATCTGTCCAGCACCTCTGAAATGCGCATTTTTATTTCCATCTGCCCATATTCGGCATCATTTTTCATTACCGACAGCAGATGTCTCAGCTTTAAAACAACCCTTTCCGGAAGCAGTATCATAACTGCCGAAGCTGCCAGAGGATTATATGCGGACATAGACAATTCAGGGAATTCGTTCAGCATTCCCGGCACCAGGCATGCCCCGCTGAAGCATACGGCTGCGACAAATTTATCCTCCTGTGAAAACGCACTTGCAGCAAATGCACCTGCCATCATCACTAAAGTTATTCCGGAAGTTTCACCGCATATAAAAATCAGTGGAAGCGATGATGCCGCACCGGCTGTCAGCCCTATCCCCGGGCCTCCTGAATATCCAAAAAACAGTGTCAGAAACAATGCCGCAATAACAGGCAATGAAACTCTGCCTCCGAAAAAGGTCAGGCCGCCTGCACCGCACAGGGTCATTACCGCAACCGCACAGACAGCGCCTGTCCCCTTTTCCAACCCTGCCTTATAGGATTTTCCGAACCTTAGGTTTTTCTGTGATGCTACATTTAAAAAAGAGAAAAAACTGTTAAATGTGAAAATCAGGACAATGACAAGAATTGCTTCCGTTCCGGCGGAAAATATACTTATCCTGTAAAAGGTATTATTTAAGACATGGTAAATCGTGTTGCCTGTAATGGTCAGGATAACCGCAATGGCAGCCCTGCCGTTCAACGTTATTTTTCTGCTTCCGAACATGGTAAAAACCAGTGCCGCCGCTGTTGCTGCCGCCGCATCGCCATAAAACATTAAGCCCGTACCGTAGTAGGAAGCATACCCAAGGAGCATCGGGAAAATGTAATACAGGTTTATTCTGTTCCTGTACATAAGCACCGTGATCCACGCAACACCGCAGGGAAAAAGTTCATCTAAAAATACGGCTCTGCAAAGCAGAAACGACATAACAGCCAGCATTGCAGCATGTCCTGCTCCTGTCCATGTCCTTTCCGCCGGTTTAGCTATTTCCATTTTCCACACCTCCGTTAAGCCTGTCCGCCTTTTCTGTACTATTATATAGTCCGGTAGAGGTAAAATTTGTCCTATTCTGTAGCAACAGCCGAAAACAGTTCTGCTTTTTGGTATAATTTGCGACGGCATTTCCCCAAAATAAACAAAAGACCGGTTTTTCCATAACTTCTTTTGTCAAAGGGTGTGAAAAATAAAAAGCTCTGTCTTATATGTTCCCTCCAGGGAGTGCAGAAACCGTTGATAAATTAATGCCGGATAACGTATCCATTTGCTTAATTGCCAAATTTCTAAGCAAAATAAGTCTTTCCGACTGTGTTTTTCCCTTCTCAATTAAAATAGCATTATAACTCTCCATATTTGCCAACACCAATAGCTGGTTTAAATTTGCATCATCGCGCACATTGCCCTTTTTGCTTGGATTGTTATTTTTCCATTGCTTTGCAGTTTGTCCAAATAAAG
>JBJETA010000170.1:0-26967 GCA_051883075.1 Anaerovoracaceae bacterium | reverse complement strand
GATAGTCTAAATTATCGGGTTGGTTAGAGAAATAGCTCTCTAAATTATCGGGTTGTTGACTATGAATCAAAAGGACATAATTCACATGAAAAAATCATGCGGATAATGTCCTTTTTTAGTGCTACTTTTTATTGTATGGACATCGTTTCCGTCCAGCATTTTTATTGGTTTTCAGATTGTCAGATATTGCAAAATATATCTTTGGATTTAGGGAAAATAGAGCTCTTGATCTAAAGCGTTTGAAATTACCAAGTCCCCTGGAAACTGTAATATATGTTCTAAGTTTTCCGTTTATGTTCTCAGAATATGCGTTGGAAAGTTTTCTGTTTTCATATGGCCTTCTGAATGAATTTAGTATCTCCGTCCTCCAGTTTACTAGTATCGATGTAAATTCAACATATTGGGGGATGTTGGAATTTTTAAATAGTTTAATAATATCGTCATATTTTTCAAGTGCTTCTTCATATGTTGCGGTTTTGTTGAATCTTCTGTAATACTCTTTTAATTCATATGCTTCACTAAGAATTGGGAAAGTATCTTTGATCATTGTTAATATATCCCTTCTGTTTAAGGCAGTTCTGAACCTATGGTTGTAGACTTTGGCATTGTCAAAGTCTATGCCGTCTTTGTTTAACAGCCAGTTCCATTTCTTTAGAAGATAGTATCCATTTGAATCATATGGACATTGTTTCATTAGGCTGATTCTGAGATTTTCAAAATCTCTACATAGATGTTCAACTACATGGAAGGGATCAACAGCTATTATTGCATTGGGCAAGAACGATGCAACGACGTCTCGATAAGCTTCCCACATATCAATAGTCACATACTTTACGTGATATCTTTCTTCTCTTGTTTTATTTACAAAAAATGTTGACAGATAGTTTTTGCTTCTAGAATCCAAAATCTCATATAAGCAACGATTTTCGTTATCTACCATTACACACAAATAGCTAGCATTCTTCTTCGAAAGAACAGGGCTATGGAGTTCATCAATACCAAGGGATTCAGGTAAAGGTCGATTAGGAACAATAACATAGGAATCCAGATAATTGTTTATCTGAGTAGTTGAAATATGTAGCTCTTTAGAAATCATATCTAAAGTGAAATTGAGATTTTTCAGTTTCTTCATGACTTCATCTAAAAGTAAATATGATGCATTGAACTCAGAGAATGCAAATGGGTTATGTTCTAGAAAAACCTTACCGCAGCCTTTACAGCGATATCGATTAGCGTTGTATTTGATGAAACCATTGGTATCTCTTAAAACCGGATGATAGATGGTTTTCATTCTGTGACCATAGCCTATTGTTTCACAATGACAATATGGGCAGGGTAAGATTTTTCTTTTGAGTGAAACATTGTAGAAGGTTTTGCCATCCTCAACAGAAACAAAAAAATATCCCAGATCAGAATCTCGGATATTGAGCAAAGTTGTGATAAAATCATTATTAGGAATCATAGTATTCCTCCCTTCGTAATTAAAGTATTTTGGTCTTAATACATTATATACGAAGGGTTATTTTTTTTAGCAACCCAATAGTTTAGAGAGCACCAACCTAGAAGAAAAAAACGGGTTGATTTTACCAACCCGATAATTTAGAGAGCACCAACCCCAACCCGATAATTTAGAGCGCCCTTAAAACTGCGGTAAAATTACCGCAGTTTTTTTATACTCAAAAATAAGAGCACAATGATGGATTTAAATAAAGCTTTATGGTGTTGCAGTAAAAATAGAACAGATAATTACCATAGAAAAAAACTATAATAGTATTAGTTTGCTATATAAAAATACTGATTTTTTTGAATTTCAAAATAAATTCAGCATAAATATACTAAAAATGATTATAAAAATACATTAAAACAAGGATAAAATTGTGAAGATTAATATAAAATACATGATTGGTTGTGGGTATTAAACAAAAAATAAAATTGTATATAAATTGTATAAATGTTTGTTATGTATTTTTTTCCCTTATCAAAGAAATAAATGTCTTGAAAATTCAAGGATTAAAAAGAGCGTATATTGTATATTGTATTAATTTTAATACATATTGACTGTATCATGAATATACGGTAAAGTATATTCATGATGCAAAATCTTGTATCGAAAAAAGTACAAAAAATATAACAATCTTGTCCTATATGACAAGGACTTTATGGGAGGAAAACATGACAAAGAGCAGAATGAGAACAATGGACGGAAATACGGCCGCAGCGCATGTATCTTATGCGTTTACAGATGTGGCAGCGATTTATCCTATTACACCGTCTTCAACTATGTCTGAAACTATAGATGAATGGGCAGCATATGGAAAAAAGAATATATTCGGGCAGACAGTAAAGATTGCGGAAATGCAGTCGGAAGCAGGCGCAGCAGGTACAGTACACGGGGCATTGGCAGCAGGTGCTTTGACTACTACATATACATCTTCACAGGGACTTCTTTTGATGCTTCCGAATATGTATAAAATGGCAGGAGAACTTTTACCGGCAGTTTTTCATGTTGCGGCAAGAACAGTAGCATCACATGCACTTTGCATTTTTGGGGACCATTCGGATGTAATGGCAGCAAGACAGACAGGATTTGCAATGCTTGCTTCAAGTTCTGTTCAGGAGGTTATGGATTTAGGAGGCATTGCACATCTTGCTTCAATAAAGTCCAGAGTTCCTTTCCTTCATTTCTTTGATGGTTTCAGAACTTCTCATGAAATTCAGAAAATAGAAGTAATCGGATATGAGGATTTTAAGAATCTTGTGGATTGGGATGAAGTAAGAAAATTCAGAAACAGAGCATTAAATCCTGAACATCCTGTTATTAGAGGGACAGCGCAGAACCCTGATATCTTCTTCCAGGCAAGAGAAGCTTCAAATAAGTTTTATGATGATGTTCCGAAAGCGGTAGTTGAATATATGGACAAAATCGGGGAGCTTACAGGAAGAAGCTATAAGCCTTTTGACTATGTGGGTGCACCGGATGCCGAAAATATTATAGTTGCAATGGGTTCCGTATGTGAAACTATTGAAGAAACTATGAACAAGCTGATTGCAGAAGGACATAGAGTTGGTTTGATAAAAGTAAGACTTTACAGACCATTTGTAAAGAAATATTTTATGGATGTATTGCCAAAGACTGTTGAACGTATTGCGGTTCTTGACAGAACTAAGGAACCGGGCTCTTTGGGAGAACCGCTGTATCAGGATGTAAGAACTATGCTGTATGGTGAAAGAAACGCTCCGGAGGTATACGGCGGAAGATATGGTCTGGGTTCAAAAGATACAACACCGGGCATGATACAGGCGGTTTACGATAACTTATATCACAAGAAGCCAAAAAATAACTTTACTGTAGGTATAGAAGACGATGTAACAAAGAACTCATTACCATATACAGAAGGAATTGCAAGAGAGCCTGAAGGAACTATAAAATGTAAGTTCTGGGGACTTGGTTCAGATGGAACAGTAGGTGCAAATAAAACGGCCATTAAGATTATAGGTGATAAAACTGATCTTTATGCACAGGGATATTTTGCTTATGATTCTAAAAAGTCGGGTGGTGTAACCGTTTCTCATCTGAGATTTGGAGAACACCCTATCCAATCAACATATTTAATCAATCAGGCGGACTTTGTTGCCTGCCACAATCAGGCATATCTGAGACAGTATGATATGCTTAAGGATTTGAAAAAGGGCGGAACATTCCTTTTGAACTGCATGTGGGACAACGTAGAGGAGATAGAAGAACATCTTTCTGCAAAGATGAAGCGTGAGCTTGCAAAGAAAAATATTAATTTTTATGTTATTGATGCATGGAAATATGCAGGTGAAATAGGGCTGGGAAGCAGAATTAATATGATCATGCAGGCTGCATTCTTTAAACTGACAAACGTTATTCCGATTGAAGATGCTATAGAGTACCTAAAAGAAGGTATTGAAAAGACTTATAAGAAAAAGGGTCAGAACGTTGTAGAAATGAACTGGAAAGCAGTTGATGCAGGGATCTGCGGAATAAAAAAGATAGATGTTCCTGAAGATTGGATAAATTGCGAAAATCCAAAGGAAAAGTTTGAAGAACTGCCTGAATTCATAGAAGAAATACTTATCCCTATGAACAAGCAGGAAGGAGAAGACCTGCCTGTAAGCGCATTTGACGGTATGGAAGACGGAACATTCCCGTCAGGTACAAGTGCTTATGAAAAACGTGGTGTAGCTATTTTAATTCCTAAGTGGGAAAAAGATAAATGTATTCAATGCAATCAATGCTCGTTCGTTTGTCCTCATGCTGCTATAAGACCTGTTCTTTTGAATGAAGAAGAAGCAGCTAGGGCTCCGAAAGAGTTTGAAACTATTGAGGCATCGGGAAAAGGACTTGAGGGTTATCGCTACAGGATGCAGATATCGGCATTGGATTGTCTTGGCTGTGGAAACTGCGCTGATATTTGTCCGTCAAAGGAAAAGGCTTTAGTAATGAAGCCTTATGCAGAGATTGTAAAAGAAGCGGACAACTGGGATTTCAGCACTAAGGTCAGCGTGAAGGATAAACTTGTAAATAAAGAAACTGTAAAAGGAAGCCAGTTTGCAAAGCCTTATATTGAGTTCTCGGGAGCATGTGCGGGATGTGGAGAAACTCCTTATATTAAGCTTATAACTCAGCTTTTTGGAGACAGAATGCTTATAGCAAATGCAACGGGATGCTCCTCAATCTGGGGTGCGTCAGCACCTTCGATGCCGTATTGTAAGGATGAAAACGGCAGAGGACCTGCATGGGCAAACTCCTTGTTTGAAGATAATGCCGAATATGGTTACGGTATGCTTCTTGCTTCAAAGCAAATGAGAGAAAAGATAGAACATACTATCAAAGCCTTGCTTGAGCTTGACGTACCGGAGGATTTGAAAGAAGCTTTAGAAGAATGGCTTGAATATAAAGATGACGGAAAAGAGTCAAGAATCAAGAGTGATAAGTTGCTTGAGTCCATAGAAAATTTGAAAACTACAGATGAAGTTATTCATATGTTGTGCAAACGAATTGAAGAGCATAAAGACTTCCTTGTTAAAAAGTCCATCTGGGCTATCGGCGGAGATGGCTGGGCTTATGACATAGGATACGGTGGACTTGATCATGTTCTTGCTTCCGGAGAAAACATTAATGTTCTGGTATTTGATACAGAAGTATATTCAAATACAGGCGGACAGGCTTCAAAGGCTACTCCTGCTGCTGCAGTTGCGAAATTTGCGGCATCGGGTAAGAGAATAAAGAAAAAGGATTTAGGTATGATGGCTATGTCATATGGATATGTTTATGTGGCACAGGTATCTATGGGAGCAGATAAAGCTCAGCTGCTGAAGGCCATTACTGAGGCAGAGGCTTATGACGGACCTTCATTGATAATTGCCTACTCACCATGTATAAATCATGGATTGAAAAAAGGTATGGGCAAATCACAGGAAAATATGAAGGATGCTGTAGAAGCGGGTTATTGGCACCTGTACAGATTTAACCCAGAGCTTGAAAAGAAAGGAAAAAATCCGTTTATACTTGATTCAAAAGAGCCAACAGCAAGCTTTAAAGATTTCATAATGGATCAGACAAGATACTCATCTTTAGAAAGAGAATTCCCTCAGATTGCAGAAAAACTGTTCAAAATGACAGAAGATGATGCAAGAAAAAGATATGAAGGGTATAAAAAAATGTCAGAGAATAACTAAACCTATGTAATAAATGAAAATAAGCTGCCTATTTGCAGAAGATGCAAATAGACAGCTTGTTTTTTATTTGTTGAGTTTTTCCAATTCTTTTTCTATCCGGTTCCATGGAAATCCTATGACATTTTCAAGGTCTCCTTCTATATGGTCGATGTATTTTCCGAAAGCACCTTGTATTGCATAAGCACCTGCCTTGTCGTAAGGCTCGTCCGTATCAAGATATTCATTTATTTCATTGTCGGTATAATTTTTAAAGAATACTTTTGTAATTTCACAGAAGCAGTGTCTTACAGGTTTTCCTGCCTGAAGTATACATACTCCTGTTGCCACAAAATGCTCACGACCGCGCAGGCTGTCCAGAATATCAAAGGCGTGCTGCCTGTCTGAGGGCTTACCGATTATTTTATCTTTATAAACCACAGTATCCGCAGCAAGTATATACGGAGATTCATATCCGCTTTCCAGAGCCTTATTTTCCACGTACAGGGCTTTTTTCAGTGCCAGATACATAACGGCTTCTTCCATGCTTATATCCTGTGGCAGCGCTTCATCCACATCTGCAGGAATGATGTCAGGGTTTATGCCGTGCTGCTTCATTATTTCTATACGTCTTGGTGAAGAAGAGGCAAGAATTATATGATTTTTCTTCATAGAAATGATTCCTTTTCGATTGTTTTTTATATTTTTTTCAGATTTACAGTATATCATAAATCTTTTAGAAATTATGGGAAATAATAAAAAATAAATAAAAAATCATTTGTGAGGAGGTAGAAATATGGATGGCCAGTCTAATGAAATAAATAAAGAAACAGAAAAGAAAAAAGTAGCCAAGGCATATGAAAAATATGCCGGACAGTTTACTCCCAAGCCTAAATACTGGGTAAACAGCATAAGTGCCTTTGCAGTGGGAGGTGCGATATGCACGGCAGCTTTGTTCGGCAAAAATTATTTTATGGGCAGAGGCTACGACGAAGAAGTTTCAGGAGTAATCGTTACAGTTATTCTTGTTGCCCTGGCACAGCTTCTGACAGGCTTTGGTGTTTTTGACACTATTGCAAAATATGCGGGAGCAGGTGTTATAGTACCTATCACCGGATTTGCAAATTCGATGGTCTCGCCTGCTATTGAATATAAAAAAGAAGGCATTGTGCTCGGTGTAGGAGCTAAGCTTTTCAGCCTTGCAGGGCCTGTTCTGGTATGCGGAATAACTGTTGCGACAGGTATAGGTATTATATACTGGGCTATTGGAAATTTCTTATAGGCATATGGAGGATGAAATGAATCTGAATGTAATAAATAATAAAAAAGGAAAACAGACCATAGTATTCCGAAATAAACCGGTTATGGCAGGCACAGGTTCCATAGCAGGGGTTAAGGAGGGTGAAGGACCGCTGAGCAGGTGGTTTGACATGGTACTTGAAGAAGACAGCTTTGGTGAAAAGACCTGGGAAAAGGCAGAAAGCAGGATGCTTAAAGAAGCCATAGAACTTGCAATGCAAAAAGGCGGGAAGGAAAAAAAGGACATTGACGCGATAATGACCGGGGATCTGCTCAACCAGTTGATGTCATCAGCATTTATGGCAAGGGATATGCAGATTCCTTTTATCGGACTGTACGGTGCATGTTCCACCATGGCTGAAAGTATTCTTATGGGCAGTATTCTGGTAGACGGAGGATATGGACAGAACATTATAACAGGGGCATCAAGCCATTACTGCACGGCAGAAAGACAGTTCAGAATGCCTCTTGAACACGGAAATCAGCGACCTCCTTCAGCACAATGGACAGCAACTGCTGCAGGTTCGGTACTGATAGAGAGAAATGATACAAGACTTAGCAATATTTGTGGAGAAGAAAAAAATGTGTGCATTACACATGGAACTTTGGGAAAAATCATAGACACAGGCATGAAAGATGTAAACCAGATGGGTGCTGCCATGGCACCTGCTTTTGTAGATACGCTGCTGAATCATCTGGAGGATACGGGCAGGGATGTCGATTATTATGATCTGATTCTCAGTGGTGATTTGGGAAAAGTAGGAAAACAGATAGCCATTGATCTGCTTACTGATGCGGGAATGGACCGCGATAAACTGTTAAGGACATATAATGACTGCGGTGTTATGCTTTATGATGAAAATCAGGATACCCACTCGGGTGGAAGCGGCTGCGGATGTTCCGCTTCTGTTTTCGCCGGATATATTTATAAACAGATGAAAATGGGCGAATTGAATAAGGTGCTGCTTATTTCCACCGGTGCCCTGTTATCTACTATAAGCCCGGGGCAGGGGGAATCCATTCCCGGCATTGCCCATGCAGTTTCTTTGGAGGTATGTTGATATGGAATATATATATTGCTTTGCAGTAGGGGGCATTATCTGCACTATAGGGCAGCTTCTGATGGATGTTACAAAACTCAATGCACCGAAGGTGCTTGTGATTTTTGTTGTTGCGGGAGCTGTGCTTCAGGGTCTGAATCTTTATGAGCCGCTTGTCCGGCTTGCGGGAAACGGAGCAACTACACCGTTGCCGGGATTTGGATATGCCATGGCAAAAGGAGCCATGGAGGGAGCAAAAGAAGGCTTTCTGGGAGCTCTTACAGGAGGCGTAAAGGCCACTGCTGCAGGGGTTACCATGGCGATTGGTTTCGGCTATATAGTTGCACTTATTTTCAATCCAAAGTCGATAAGATGACGTGATTGGTAAATGATATTTTTGAAAAAGAAACGGCTGATATTTATTTTTTTATGCCGATATGTTATCATAAAAATATAAATATTTCCGGGAGGAGAAAATATCATGGAAAAAAGAATTGCTCAAAGAAGTGAAAAAGCTGTTGCAGCGTTTAAAGAGTATGGAATTAATTCTCTGCTTCTGACAAAGGCGGAAGACGTACGTTATATTACGGGAATCCCAGGTGAAGAGTGCTATGTGCTTCTTACTGAAAACAAAAAGTACATGATTACAGATTTCAGATACGAAGAAGCCGTTTCTGTACTGAAACCGGATTTTGAAATAATCATAACAAAGCAGGGTTATGAACTGATGGATTTTGTAAGGGAAATGAAGCTTGACAGAGTAGGTGTCCAGGATGAAAACCTTACATTGAGCCAGTACAAGCAGCTTTGTGAATTCCTGCCGGAGGATTCGGTTATCCCTGTTACGGGTCTGATGGAAACTATCAGATTTTACAAGGATGAAGAAGAATTAAAATGCATAAGACAGGCAGAGCATATCGGTGATCTGGCATTTGCATATATGCTTGATTTTATAAAGCCCGGCATGACAGAAAAGAGAGTTGCCCTTGAGATTGAACATCAGATGATGCTCAACGGAGCAGACGGTCTGTCATTTGAAACTATTTGTGTATCAGGTGCAAATTCATCACTGCCTCACGGACATCCTACAGACAAGGTCATTGAGAAGGGCGACTTTTTAACAATGGATTTCGGATGCAAGGTAAACGGATACTGCAGTGATATGACAAGAACCATTGCGATAGGTCACGCTACAGATGAGATGAAAGATATCTACAATCTGGTGCTTAAAGCCCAGCTTGCCGCATGTGAGAAACTGGGTCCGGGCATGCATGTTAAAGAGGGTGATGCAATTGCAAGAGATATTATTGCAGAAGCAGGTTACGGTCCTTGCTTCGGACACGGACTGGGTCACGGTGTAGGTCTTGAAATCCATGAAGATCCATGGCTTAGCTTTAAAGGCGTTCATATGATTGAACCTAAGATGATTCTGACCATTGAACCGGGAATATATCTTCCGGGCAAGTTTGGTGTCAGAATTGAAGATCTGGTTGTCATTACGGAAACAGGAAATGAAAACTACACAGCTTCACCTAAAGAGCTGATAATACTTTAATATAAATAAACAGCCCCGGTTATGACCGGGGCGTTTTTACGCTGTTAATTGATTGATTTATTTATTTATTTTTCAGGGGCACTATCGGCAGATATTTTATAATTGTTTCTTCCGCTTTCTTTTACTTGGTACAGAAGCTTATCGGATTTTACATATAATTTGTCATATGTATCATCTTCCTGTGCATAGGCTATGCCCATGCTGACGGTAACAGGACGGATATTGTCTGTAATGTGTATACTTGATGCCTTTCTGAGTATCCGCTTTGCAAGTCTCGATAAATGAGCTTTATCCTGAGTCATTGGAAGAAATACTGCAAATTCATCTCCGCCAAGACGTCCTATGATACCGAAGGGAAGGAATAAATCATTGAATATCTGGGAAAGGGCAATAAGCACCTTGTCTCCGTTGTAATGTCCGTACTTATCGTTTATATCCTTGAAATGATCTATGTCGATTATTATGAGAACAGAGCCTTTCATGATATCCGAATTTACAAGATCTCCGAAGGCCTTGGCATTGTAAAGACCTGTAAGACCGTCGCGGTTTGCTTTGTCAATCAGATTCTGTCTTTCTTCATGCTGTTCCTGTATATCCTGAATCTTGCCTATGGCATAGAGGGCATGGTTTGGAGTGTCCCTTATGATTTTTGTAGTAACCTTATACCAATGTGCTTCCTGATCAGGAAATTTGAAATGTATTTCTTTTGTGTTATCATTTTTGTCGGAAAAACAGCTGTAAAGCGTATTTTCAAATTTGTCGTCTTTGATATTTTCTTTTACAAAGTTACTGTAATTTTCAACTACAGACATACCGTTAAAGAAATGCTCGGGAGCATTGCTGAATGAAAGAGTATCCTTTTCATAGTCATATTCATATATATGCTCGTTTGTCATTTCCGCAAGCTGATTGTAACGCTGTGTCTGAAGTGCAAGACTTCGGCTGTGCTTCTTTTCGGTATAAAGAATGCTTATAAGTGCTGCGAATATGATGAACATAAAACCGGCGCCTATGGCAAGTCCGATATTCGGGTTGTACTGCAGAAAAGTTTTAAACGTAATCTGTGGAGACGAGGAGTACGAGTTTTCATATATTATGCTCTGTATCTCGCTGTCCGGTATACTCAGAAGACATTTTGAAACAATTGAAAACAGGTATGGATCTGAAGTTTTTGAAATGCCAAGACAAAGCTTCTGGCGGAATAAATCAGTAGTATGAAAGTGCAGATTCTTATATTTGTCTATGGTCATAAAATATTCAGCTTCACAGTTGTTCATATAGGCGCAGTCGGCCTTTCCTTTATATACGGCTTCAATGCATTCGGAAACGGAATCATAATATATAGGTTCAAGATTTGGCATAAGCTTTTCAACATTTTTGCTTATATAGTCAAGCTCTACCAGAGCAACTGTCTTTCTCGGGCTGTCATCTTTTTTTGTGACATATATGATTGAGGCATCTATAAAAGGCTGTGTTATGTTTACATTATTTTCTGCAGCCCACTGATAATCATAAGTGATTGATGTAATGACATTATTTGATACACCTCTGAAATCCTTTAGTATGTCTACACTTGTATTGCCGCTTTCAAGAACAAAATTGATTCCGCATTTATCCGATATTTTCTTTATCAGATCAGGGATGATTCCGGCATAAGTATCAGTTTTTTCATCATATGATTCTATTGGATACCATATAGGATCTACGAGAACCTTTACGGTAGGATTGCTTGCTATATATTCTTTTTCTTCTTTAGTAAATACAACATTTGATGCAGTGGCATAATATTTACTGTAGAGATAATTGTTAAAGTTGGGGTTATACATGAATAACTGACTCATGGCATAGTCCAGCTCCTTAAGAAGCTCTTGGTTTCCCTTTGTTGTGGCAAAGTAGAAGAGAACGGGATGGAACTGGGCAATGGTCTTATAGCCTGAGATTAAATCGGTATTGCTTGAGAGAAGAGCATCAACTTCACCGTTTGAAAGTGCATCTTGGCAGTCTTCCAAAGTAGGGTATTCCCTGGCACTGTAGGAAAATCCGTTCTGCTTGGCATAGTCTAAAAGCGTTGTACTCTGGAATGTTCCTTCCTCAACGCCTACAGTCATGCCGTTAAAATGTTCAAAATCTTCATAGGAGAAACGAGTATCGTTAGCATTTGTATAAAGACAGCAGAACTCTGTACCTGATGATGCTGTGGAATAATCAAAAATCTGTTCCCTGTCGGCAGTTTTGTTTACTACATTTAAAAGATCTATTTTACCTTCTTTAAGCCATTCATAGCATTCGGCCCAGGTGCCTTCAACATATTCGTATTCCCAGTTTGTGAATTGGGAAAGTGCCTGAAGATAGTCGTAGTCATAGCCGGAAGGGTTACCGTTTTTATCCATTGAGTGGACACCGTCGCTTTCATACCAGCCGACTTTTACAACTCTAGGCTTTTCTGAAAGTGACAAATCTGATATATCTGAACCACCGGCATAGCATGTTACAGCGCAGGTAAGAGCTAAAGCTGTTATTAAAACAAAAGATAAAAATTTTTTCATCGTTTCCTCCGAAAATCACTTGCTGTATGTGTGTACGACTAAAAAAGCTGTCAATTTATTTTACAATATTATGACTAAAACTAAAAGAATATTTTACTTTTTTTTAAGAATATTTTGCCTTTTTCAAAAAATAGCTTAATTTTATATAATTATAAGGAAGGAATTGCTGTACTAATTGTATTTCTTTGAGGTATACAATTAAAATATCCCCGGTTCATCTGAACCGGGGATGTCATAAATCATATTATATTAGTGGGGTAGAAGCCACTCAGGGATTCCTCCGTTATCTCCGGAGCTTGATCCGCCGCTGTTTGTATCGGAGGAGTTATCTGTGGAAGAATTTCCTCCGCCATTACCGCCTCCCGTGTTTTCCGAACTGCCGGACTGGTTTGTGTTTTCCGAAGAACTGTCAGAATTTGTACCTTCTGAAGCATTTCCGCCGGATGGTGTTTCGGTAAAGCTGTAGCTGCTGCTGCCGTTAGGATTTGTTCCGTATACCGCTGTATTAGGATTGTGGATAGGACAGTAATAATGCGGAACTTCATATCCTATATCTCCTACAACAGGATTTACCATATACGGTCTCATAACGCCAAGCACCGTTCTTGTTGAAGTACAGCTAGGTGTTGCGAGATATCCGCTTTCAGAACATACGGAAACATATTTGTGTACATTATCGACAGAGGTTGGCTCTGTTCCTTTTATAAAGTATTCTGAACGTACTGTTCCTCTAGGGTCCAGAGCACTCAGCTCTGAAGGAAGCTTGCCGCTCTTTGTATCAATTGTAACGCTGATAACATTGTCAGGAGCTGAATGGTAAGAGCCGGTTGGAATATTGGCCGAAACCTTGCTCATAACCTTCTGCCATAGTGATGCTGCAGATGCACTGCCCTGGCTCAGCTCAATATTTACGTCATTACCGATCCATACCGCAGCCGAATACTGAGGTGTAAATCCTACAAACCATGCATCGTAGTTGTCTGTAGTAGTACCTGTCTTACCTGCAGCCGGCTGATTTGAGATAGAGGCTCTTGAGCCTAAGCCGCTTGTAACGGTACTTCTAAGCATATCACGCATGATAAATGCAACCCCCGGATCCATAACCTGGGTAGTTTTTGCAGTATTCTCAATTAAAACTTCACCTTTTTTGTTAGTAACTTTAGTAAAAGCAATCGGAGTTGAATATTTACCATCATTTACAAAGACACTGTATGCTGCAGACATTTCAAGAGGGGAAATACCCTTTGTCATACCTCCCAGAGCAAGAGCTGCAGCATTTAAGTCATTTGCATCGCCGGATTCCACTATAGTCGAAACACCCAGTGACTTTAAGAATGAAACGCTGTTGGCAACACCAAGCTGTTGGAATACACGCACTGCATTGACATTTACAGATTGTTCGATAGAGGTTCTCATGGTATACAGACCTCTGTAGCCGGAATACCAGTTTTTAGGCCATTGCTTTCCCTGAATTGTAAGCGGAGTGTCATCTATAACACTTGCAGCTGTGAAGTAATCACCCATCAGAGAGGCAACACCGGTGCTGTCGCTGAAATGCAGTTTTGTTCCGCTGTTTACCGCATTTACGGAAGCCTGCAGGGCAGGAGCGTAAACACCGATAGGCTTGATTGATGAACCGGGCTGTCTCGGACTTGTGGCTCTGTTAAACAGAAGTCTTCCGACTGTATTTCTGCCGCCCACCATGGCTTTTATTGAACCTGTATAAGGATCTGAGATAACCATAGCTGACTGCGGCTGTACTACTTTCTGTCTTGTAGTAAAGTAGTTGGATGAAACCGTGATGCTGTTTGCATTGCGGTCAAATATTTCCGGCATATCCCTGAACAGGGATGAGTCAATAACCAGATTGCCGTCGGCGTCTCTTGTTTTGTACTCAGCAGGAATTGAAATAACTCCGCCGTTTATGCTGTAGAACACACCGTCTTCAACGGTATATAAATCTTTAAATTCAAGGCTGTAATCTATGGTGTCATTTACATTTGTTTTGTAGATATTCAGTCTCTTTCCCTTGTAAATGACAAGATCGCCGTTTGATTTAATTTTGTATTCGTCAGGAGTAAGTACGAAATTTCCGTCAGCATTGAAGTATGAACCGTAATTGTAAAGCAGTATACTTCCGGAGTTGCTGATTATGTTGCTGTTTCCGTCTTTTTTCAGATTTGCAACACCTGGGAAATTGCTGTTGTTTGAGAATTCCGTTTCAGCAATCTTCTGCATGTCGGAGTTCATCGTGGTATGAATCTGAAGTCCGCTTGTAAAAATCATCTGATTTGCTTCTTCTTCAGTTTTTCCGTACTCTTCGACCAGAGCCTTTGTTACCTGTTCGACTACATAATCTGCAAAATATGAAGAAATCTCTGAGGTTGTGCTCTGACTCGGCTTCAGTAAATCTCTTATGTTTGCTTCAGAAGCTTCACGGTATTCGTCTTCTGTTATATAGCCCTGTTCTTTCATAAGACTGAGGCATGTCTGGCGTCTGTTTTCGGCAGTATCGTTATATACATAGAAAAATTCCTCGCCTTTCAGCAGGACATTTTCGTCGTTTGGATTAGCAACATCCTCAGGATACAGCTTTTTTATCCAGGCATAGGAGTGAGGTGCCTGTGGGAGTGCAGCAAGAGCTGAACATTCCGCAAGATTCAGTTCACTGACATCCTTTGAAAAATAAGCCTGAGAAGCGGCCTGAACGCCATAGGAGTTATATCCGAGATAAATGGTATTCAGATATGCTTCAAGGATTTCGTCTTTTGTAAGATGTTTTTCAAGTAGAACTGTATAGTACGCTTCCCTGATCTTTCTTGTAAGAGATCTTTCCTGTTTTGTTTCGGACAGATAAAGGTTTCTTGCAAGCTGCTGGGTAATGGTACTTGTTCCGCTTATTTTACCTGATGAAAAACTGTCTTTGATAGCACCAAGGATTCTGACAAAGTTAAAACCGTGGTGGTCCTGGAAAGTTTTATCCTCCAGGGCGATAAATGAGTTTCTGAGATCCTCGGGAAGAGCATCGAACTCTACATTTGTTCTTGTTCCTTCAGCTGAGAAGGAGGTAAGGTTGTCTATGACATTTCCCTGGTCATCATAAAGCGTCGAGCTTTCACTTAAAAGTGTGTAAATCTTGCTTGGATCGATGTCAGGAGCATCTGCAATAATTGATATTGTAAAGGCTCCCAGAACTGCGACACCGATAAGACATAGGCAGCAAAGAAATATAATAAATTTTTTAGGGTTAAGCCGCCTGTTTTTTCCTTTTTTCTTCGTTGTCATAATATTTGTTTCCTCATTTGCAGCTTCGTTTTCGTTTGGAGCTTTTCCGGAAACGGGGAAAGAAGGCTTTGCTTTGCTTCTGGTGTTTTTAGACTTTTTTTCATTCAGTCTTTCCATACGCGTTTTTCTTCTTGCTTCAATTTCTGCCAATACTTCCCGGTCCTTCTGCTCCATGTCGTTAAATTTAGAAAAGAAGTCATCGTCATTGGAGGAAATGCCGCTTTTTTGGTCATTCCCGGACGAAGACCCGTAAAGTCCTTTTTCTTCAAACTGATTGAAGAACTCATCTATTTTTCTTAATTTATCTTCATTGGATTCGTTTATGTTATTGAATTTATCTGACAAAAAATCACCTGCCTTTTCATACAAAAACTCTTTTCATTATATCATATAAAGGTTAAAAGGCAAAAGAATTTATCTCACTTTTTAGTGACAGCACAGTTTTTTTATGGCAGAATAATGTAAGGATATGAATGAAACGGAGAGACTTGGATATGTATGATAGCTTAGATGTGGCAAGAGCGGCAATATCGCTTGCAATAAGCCCAAACAGGGAAGAAGAAGAAAAGCTGATAAAGGAGCTGGCAGATAAGGAAATACAGGGAGTGGCTATAGATATCGGAGGCGATATCATAAAAGCAACGCATCTGGTTATTGAACGGGCTATTTTTGCTGCCAGAAAAGCGGGCATTATCACAAAGGAAGAGCTGGCACAGGACGGAGCTGTGGCAGGAGCCGCAAGGGAAGCACAGTCGCAGGTAATATCAAAAGCCATGGGATTAAACGGCGGTGGAAAAATAGCCATTGCAAGAAGCGGCGAGCATGTATCTGTATGTATCTTTATGAGTGTGGGCATGATGTACCTCAACGAAGTGGTAGTAGGTCTGGGGCACAGAACCATTTATATGGGAGCGTAATAACAAGTTGACAAAATGTAAAAATATGGTAAAATAATTAAAGGAGTTTAGGGCAGGGAACTGTATGAGGTACGGATATGATTAGAAGACCTTTGGCTTTTTCCTGCGGAGTCTGTGTGGCAGGCATGGCTTCGGAACTGTTTTTTAAATGGACGGCGACTGAGATTATTTTTATCTTTATTTTGAGTTTCTTTGCTCTTACGGTGGCTGCGGCAGCGGACCGCTTTAATTTTAATATGTGTTTTTCTGACAGGCATGAAACAGCTGACGGAGAGAGAAACCGCAGGCTATGCCTGTTTTTTGTCTGCATTTTTCTGTTTGATGCGGGCATGCTTCATTGTGCCGTTTGCCGTAATGAAGAAAGTGTCCTTTCCGGGCAGGCCGGAGAGTATGTGATTGCAAAAGGCGTGATAGCCGATGTACGCGAAAGAAAAGACTGCTGCAGTCTTACAATTCTTGTTTCGGAAACAGAGAAAACAGGTGTGCTGGATAAAAAAGAGAAGATGCTTGTAAATATTTATGAAGGCGGAGAAAATGCCTATACACTGTCGGGTAAAAGTGTTGAAGTCAGGGGAATGACAGAACTGCCGGCTGTGAGGCGGAATCCTAAGCTTTTTGATTACAGGGTATATTTAAAGACGAAGAAAATAAGTGTTGTTATGGAAAGCACCTACGGCTCCGTAAGAATAACTGACGGAAAAGAAATTCCTTATCTGACACTTACGGCGTATGCCAGACACCTTTTCAAAATCAATATGGAGAACTGTTTTGGAGAGGAAGCTGCCTCTCTTATAGAGGGAATGGTGCTGGGAGACAGCAGCAGCATGTCTGAGGAGATGACGGAAAGCTTCAGGAAAAACGGGATTTGCCATATCCTTGCGGTCAGCGGACTCCACATAGGTATTCTGTATGGCTGCATTTCTGCACTACGGGGTAAAAAGTGCAGTATTTTACCGGATCTGTTTATAATGGCCGTAATCATAGCATATGTAGCTCTGGCAGGGTTTTCACCATCATCTGTGAGAGCGGCGATAATGATTTTTTTTCATATATTGAGCAGGAATCTCAGAAAAAGATATGATATGTTTACGGCAGGTTCTGCAGCAATGCTGGCAATGACTGTTCATAACCCTTTGATTCTGCTGAATACCGGTTTCCAGCTGTCGTTTACTGCAATATTTACTCTTGCAGCTGCTGTTCCGGCGGCCCAGCGTATTTTTAAAGGCAGATTGATTCCCGCATTTGTACTTCAGGCAGGGCTGGCACCTGTTTCTGCTTATACCTTTAACTATTTTTCTGTTTTCGCTGTGTTTCTTAATATTCCGGTGCTTTTTATAGGAGGCATACTGATACCGCTTGGGATGCTTATGCTTCTGCTGTCGGTTTTGAATGCCGGAACGTGTTTTTGTATGTCTGCTGTCGGATTAAATGATTTGTCTGCTGCCGGATATATTATTGGAGGCGTTTCGGCAATGCTGAACTTTATTTTTAACCTGACTGCCATATGTGCCGAGTTTTTTTCTGAAGCGCTTATTTGTATAAATGAAATTGCTTTCATAGATAAGGTTTCGTACAGATATACCGTAAGTCCGCCCTTGTGGCTGCTTATGTCATACTATGGTGAGGGGCTGCTGGTGTGTTCTGAATATTTCAGACTTATCCTCCAGAGAGGTCAGATAAAGAGGGCGGCAGTATGTGTGGCTGCTGTTCTGCTGGTATGCCTGGCCTGTGATAAAAGCGTAAAAGATGGCTTTGAGGATGCTGATATGATTTTTCTCGATGTCGGGCAGGGTGACTGTCTTTTCATAAAAACTGAGGATAATAAGACCGTAATGATAGACAGCGGAGGAAGTCCGTCGTATGATCTGGGAGAGAAAATACTGCTTCCGTATTGCCTGAAAAACGGTATGGATCATATTGACTTTGCGGTCATTACCCATTTTCATACAGACCATTGCAGGGGACTTGAATCCCTTGCAGAACAGATACCGGTTAAGAAGCTTGTTTTATATGAAGGAAATAAAGTAAAAGAAAACCTGCTTGAGGAGAAGATGAATATCGGAGCCGAAAATTTTATTTATATGACTAAGGGTGACCGCCTGAGGATTTCAGAAGAACTTACAATAGAGGCGTTGTATCCGGAAAAAGCAGAGATTAGTGAGTATGAAAGGATAATGTCCGGCAGCGGCGATGAAAATGAGACCTGCCTTGTAACGAGGGTTGAGTTTAAGGGCATAACGGTCATGATGACAGGTGATATGGATACTGAGGGGGAAGCTGCGGTTATAGAAGCCAACGGAAGTGAGAAAATAAGGTGCGATATATTGAAGGTGCCGCATCATGGAAGCCGGTACGGAAGCTCAGAGGCTTTTTTAAAAGCCGCCGCACCTGAAATAGCTGTAATTCAGGTTGGGAAAAACAATTACGGGCATCCGGACAGAGGGACATTATCAAGACTGGAAGAGTACTGTGAAAGGATATACAGAAATGACCTGCATGGGGCTGTCGGAATTGATATAAGTCACAAAAATGGTAGCCCGGAACTGGAAATACGGACTATGATGTGAAAATAAACTATGATATAATCAAAGAAATGTGATTATTTAAAATATTATGATTAAGGAGAGAGAAACATGGGGTATCAGCAGGTACAGGCAAATAAAGAACATGCTTTTCAGACTATTGCAAAGGATTTAAAAAGCGGGGAGATAGGACCTGCCGTTGCGCTGTTTGGAAGGGAGCAGTACCTGGTAAACTGGTCATGCGGTGAGATTATACGCAAATATGTTAATCCTGCCTGCAGGGAACTGGATATGAGTGTGCTTGAGGGTGAAAACATAACTCCGGAAAAAATAAGGGAGGCATGCGAAACCTTTACCATGATGTCTGAGAAGAGGGTTGTTCTGGTGAAGAATTTCGGAGTCCTAAAAGGAAGCAGGGTAAAAGGCTTTGGCGAAAGTCAGGAGGAAGAGCTGGCGGAATATATAAAAAACCTGCCGGAAAGCTGCATGCTGGTTATGACGGCAGATACTGCGGATAAAAGGAAAAAGCTGTTTAAAGCTATTCAGGCAAACGGAAATGCTTATGATTTTGACACGCTGGGAGATGCGGCTCTAAAGGCTTTTGTGGAAAAGAGGATAAGAAACGCAGGAAAGAGTGCAAGACCTTCGGTTATAAATGAAATTATACAAAGAAGCGGATATTTCAATAAGGAAACGGAATATACACTTTACAATCTTGAAAATGACCTGAAAAAACTGACCTCATACAGCAGCGGCAGTGAAATCACTGCGGCGGATGTCAGGGAAACTGTTTCACAGAATCTGGAAACTACCATGTTCGGTATGATAGATGCCATAAGCTCAGGAAGAAAAGGAGAAGCTTATACTATTCTGAATTCTCTGCTGGGTTCGGGAGAAAGCGTATATAAGATGCTTGGACTTCTTACCTCACAGTTTGAAATAATGCTTCAGGTGAAAGAACTTCTTGAGGAGGGAAAAAACCAGAAGGAAATCCACGGCCTTTTGAAAATACATGAATTCAGGGTGAAAAAAGCGGCTTCCTTCTGCGGAAGATATTCTTCAAAGGATTTGAGAAAAATTTTAGTGAAAATTTATGACATAGATAAGAACATAAAAACGGGGCTTCTGGGAAGTACACTTGCAATGGAAATGTTTATTTCACAGGTATAGCGCCCGGGAATGGAGGAAAAAGATATGAACAGGCAGCTGAAAGCGGACCTAATGCTTTTACTGGTAACTTTATGCTGGGGACTGTCTTATGTGGCAATTGATATTTGTGTAACCGAAATAATGCCTTTGGCTTTGAATGCATACAGATTTTTAATTGCTTTTTTTGTCATAGTTGCCCTCTCTTTTAATAAACTTAAATCAGTAAACAGGACTACAATTAAATACAGTGCGGTCATTGGAATAATTCTTACGGCTGTATATATATCTGTAACTTACGGAGTTATGTATACAAGCGTTTCAAATGCAGGATTCCTATGTGCACTGACTGTAATTATTACACCGGTAATGACCTTTTTCATAAAGAGGGAGCGACCTGAAAAAAAGCTGATTGCAGTACTTCTTATGTGCCTTGTGGGAATCGGTCTGATGACCCTGAACGAGGAACTGAAACCTGCTCTCGGAGATATATTGTGCATTATATGTGCTTTTACCTATGCGGTGGATTTGATGTTTACAGAAAAAGCAGTCAGGGATGAAGAAGTCGATGCCTTCCAGTTCGGAGTTTTCCAGCTGGGCTTTGCGGGAGTATACCTGTTGGGACTTTCACTGCTTCTGGAAAAACCATGTATGCCCCAGACTCCTAAGGTATGGATTGCGGTGCTTTTCCTGGCGATTTTCTGTACAGGGGTTGCTTTTGTGGTCCAGGCTGTGGCACAGCAGTATACTTCTGCTACTCACGTGGGCATTATATATTCCCTTGAACCTGTATTTTCAGCAATTGCTGCCTTCTTTATAGCAGGGGAGATACTGCTTCCGAGGGGATATGCGGGTGCGGTTCTCATGCTTGCGGGAACCCTGCTTATGGAAATTGACATAAGTGCGGTTACAAAAAAATATAAAAGTGAGAAAATTTAAAAAAGGAAATTATTAGGGTTGATTTTAGCATATGCTTAATTTATAATAAAAAAACAGTTTGTTTATTCTTTAACAAATAAGTGACAAAATATTTGCATGATAAATGCAATAATATTTGCAGATATAACAAAAAGTTATAGTGTAATAAAGAAAATCTTTATTGAGGATGATGAAAAGGGAGGCTTATTATGTGTGAGAAATTCGAGGGAAACTGTCAAAACAGCACCGGTGGATTTGATGAACTGGCACCGGTTCTGGAAAAGTATGCCAAGGTGCCCGGCAGTCTGATTACGATACTTCAGAAGGCACAGGAAATCTATGGCTATTTATCCATGGATGCAATTAATTACATTTCAGAGGCTACAGGCATAAAGCCTGCAAAGATTTATGGTGTGGCTACTTTCTATGCACAATTCAGATTAAAGCCTGTGGGAAAATATCTGATTATGCTCTGTAAGGGAACGGCATGTCATGTAAACGGGGCGGACATTGTTGAGGAAGCAATCTGCGAGTACCTGGACATTAAAGACGGAGAAACGACAGAAGACGGCTTGTTTACTTTAAACAACGTTGCTTGTCTCGGCTGCTGTTCATTGGCTCCGGTTATGATGATAAAAAGCGCTGACGGAGATGAAACTTACGGAAACCTGACAAAGGACAGAGTAAAGGAAGTTCTTGCTGAAATACAGGCAAGACCATAGAAGGGAGAGTAACCATGAAAGTAATAGTTGGACAGGGAAGCTGCGGCATAGCAACAGGTGCAAAAAAGACCGCAGAAGCTTTTGAGAAACTTATTGCAGAGAGAAATTTAGATATTAAAGTAGGTATAACAGGCTGTGTAGGAACATGCTATCTGGAACCTATCGTTGATATTTATGACGATAATGGCGAAATGACAAGATATGTAAAGGTACAGCCTGAGATTGTTGAAGAAATAGTAGAAAAGCATTTAGTCGGAGGAAATCCGGCATCAGAATATGCCATTTCCGATGAAGATAAAAAATTCATTGAAAAGCAGCAGAGAGTTGTTTTAAGAAACTGCGGTATTATAGACCCTGAAAACATTGACGAATATCTTGCGGCAGGCGGATATGAAGGCTTAAAAAAAGTTGTTTCTTCCATGACACCGGAGGAGGTAATAGAAGAAATAAAGATTTCCGGACTGAGAGGAAGAGGCGGAGCCGGATTCCCTACATGGTTTAAATGGAATGCGGCAAGGGAAAGTCAGGGTGATGTTAAATACCTTGTCTGTAATGCCGATGAAGGTGACCCCGGTGCATTTATGGACCGTTCCGTTCTGGAGGGTGACCCTCATTCACTGATTGAAGGTATGATTATCGGAGGCTTTGCCATAGGGGCAAATGAAGGTGTTATATACTGCCGTGCAGAATATCCTCTTGCAATTCACAGACTTGAAATAGCCATGGCACAGGCAAGGGAAAAGGGTTTTCTGGGCAAAAATATCATGGGAAGCGGTTTTGATTTTGATTTGAGAATCAAGGCAGGTGCAGGAGCATTTGTATGCGGTGAAGAAACTGCACTTATAGCATCACTTGAAGGTGAAAGGGGAATGCCTAGGCTGAAGCCGCCTTTCCCTGCGCAGAAAGGTTACTGGCAGAGACCTACAAATATCAATAATGTTGAAACTTTCGCAAATGTTGCGTGGATTATAGTAAACGGCGGTGCCGCTTTTGGGGCAATGGGCACTGAAAAGAGCAAGGGAACCAAAGTTTTTGCTCTTGCAGGAAAGATAAAGAAGGGCGGCCTTGTTGAGGTTCCTATGGGACTTCCTTTAAAAGATGTAATCTATGGTATAGGTGACGGAATCAAGCAGGACAGACAGTTTAAGGCTGTCCAGATGGGAGGACCTTCAGGAGGCTGCATTCCTGCGGAGCTAATTGAAACTCCGGTTACTTATGAGGACATTAACAAGACGGGAGCTATTGTAGGCTCAGGCGGTATGATTGTAATGGACGAGGAAACCTGTATGGTTGACATGGCAAGATATTTTCTTGATTTTACAAGAAAAGAGTCCTGCGGAAAGTGCAATTACTGCAGAATCGGTACCAAGAGAATGCTTGAAATCTTGGAAAGAATTACAGAGGGAAACGGCAGAGACGGTGATATTGAACTGCTGGAGGAACTTGCATATAAGATTAAAGACGGTTCACTTTGCGGTCTGGGACAGACGGCTCCAAACCCTGTACTTACTACTTTAAAATATTTCAGACACGAATACGAAGACCATATCTATAACAAAAAATGCACAGCAAAGTCGTGTAAGGCTCTTATAAGCTTCAGCATAACTGACGGCTGTAAGGGATGTACCCTGTGCTCAAAGAAATGTCCTGTAGGAGCTATTTCAGGAGAGGTAAAGGGAAAGCATGTTATAGACAAAGAAAAGTGCATTAAGTGTGGAAAGTGCTTAGAAACTTGTAAATTCGGCGCTATAGAAAAGAATTAAGGGAGTAGGTGGACAGAAAATGAAAAAGTTTAGATTAAATATAGACGGAAAAGAAGTGTACGGAATTCCCGGCCAGACTATTCTTGAGGTTGCAAGAGAAAATGACATTTATATTCCTACTCTCTGCTTTGACGAAAGAACAGAGATTTACGGTTCGTGCGGACTGTGCATGTGTGAAGTGGAAGGCAATCCTAAGATGGTAAAGGCATGTGCTACAGCTATTGCACCAAACATGATTGTAAATACACGTACAGAAAGAGTTCTTGAATCAAGAAAGACAAACCTTGAGCTTCTTCTTTCAAATCATGTAGGAGACTGCAGACCTCCATGCGTGCTTGCGTGTCCTGCCGGAACGGACTGTCAGGGATATGTCGGACTGATTGCAAACGGTGAATTTGAAGCTGCTATTGAGCTTATTAAAGAAAATATTCCTTTGCCGGGATCGCTGGGAAGAGTATGCCCTCATCCTTGTGAAACTAAGTGCAGAAGAAGACTTGTTGACGGACCGGAACAGGCTGTTTCAATCCAGTGGCTGAAAAGATTTGCGGCAGATCAGGATATGGCTTCTGCAGAACCGTTTATGCCTGAGATTGCTCCGGAAACAGGAAAGAGTGTTGCAATCATCGGCGGAGGACCTATGGGACTTTCAGCAGCATATTTCTTAAGACAAAAGGGACATGATGTAACCATTTATGATGCTATGCCTAAGCTTGGCGGTATGCTTCGCTATGGTATACCTGAATACAGACTTCCAAAGGAAGTTCTTGATGAAGAAATTTTCCTTATTGAACAGATGGGAGTTGAAATAGTACCAAATACAAAGATTGGTGCAGATATTCCTTTTGAAACAATAAGAGAGGATTATGATGCAGTACTCCTTGGTATCGGGGCATGGGTATCGACAGGAGTAGGCTGCAAGGGCGAAGATTTACCGGGCGTAATCGGCGGTATTGATTTCTTAAGAAAGGTAGTAAGAAACGAGGAAATAAAACTTGGAGAAAGCGTTGCAATCGTTGGCGGCGGAAATACAGCTATGGACGCCTGCAGAACAGCAGTAAGACTTGGCGCTAAGAAAGTTTATAACATTTACAGAAGAACTAAGGACGAAATGCCTGCAGACCCTATTGAAATCAAAGAAGGGGAAGAAGAAGGAGTTATCTTTAAGAATTTAACCAACCCTATTGAATTTATAGCAGGTGAAGACGGAAGAGTTAAGCAGGTAGTCCTTCAGGTTATGGAGCTTGGAGAACCTGATGCTTCGGGAAGAAGGGCTCCAAAGCCTGTAGAAGGAAAGACAGAGACACTTGATATAGATACAGCTATTCTTGCTATAGGCCAGGCAGTAGATGCAACACCGTTTGATGTTGAAAAGACCAGAAAGAATGCAATTGCTTATGATAAAGAAACTTTCATGACAAGCATGGAAGGTGTATTTGCGGGCGGTGACTGCGGCAATGACAAAATTTCAATCGCAGTAGAAGCCATTGCGGATGCAAAGAAGGCTGCAGGTGTTATTGACGCATATCTTGACGGTGAAGACGTTAAGTATGTAAAACCATTCTTTGTTGAAAGAAATGATATTGATGAAAAGACCTTTGAAGACAGAGAAAGAATGTGCAGACCTGAAATGGAACAGCTTGAGGCAGATGAAAGAAAAGATAACTTTACAGAGGTTGTGTTCGGATATGATGAAGAGCAGGCAGTTGTGGAGGCTTCAAGATGTCTTGAATGCGGATGCCATGATTTCCACGAATGCAAGCTTATAAGCTTTGCAAATGAGTATGATGTAAAGCCTGAAAGACTGGAAGGTGAAAAGAATACAGTAGAGTTTAAGGATGATCATCCGTTTATACTCAGGGATCCAAATAAGTGTATCCTTTGCGGATTGTGCGTAAGAGTATGCGATGAAATCATGGGAATAGGAGCTTTAGGTCTGGTGCACAGAGGCTTTGATACGGTTGTAAAACCTACGCTGGAAAAGCCGCTTGCGGAATCAGGATGTATTTCCTGCGGTCAGTGCGTAAGCGTATGTCCTACCGGAGCATTGCAGGAAAGACTTACTATAACTAAGTCAGTTCCTTTAAGTACTGAATGTACAGAAACAACCTGTGCTTATTGTTCTGTAGGCTGTTCATTTAATTATGAAACACATGGTGATTTGCTGATTAAAGCAAATCCTGATAAGGAAGGTTTTGTAAATAAAGGAGCAGGCTGCGGTAAAGGAAAGTGGGGCTTTGACTGCACTATGCTTGAAGACAGAATCCTGGAGCCTATGATTAAGGAAGGCGATGGATTCGTTGAAACTGACTACCATGAAGCACTTGTACTTACTGCAAAGAAAGCGGAAGCTGTGGCAGCAAGGTACGGAAAGGATGCTGTGGCGGTTGCCGTTTCCGACAGACTTACAAATGAAGAGGCTTATGCTGTTAAAAAGATGGCGGATGCAATGGGAGCTAAGACTCTTTGCTTCAATAACAGAAAGAGCGGCATAGCACCTGTACTGGGATATGATGCTTCACCTAATACAATAGATGAACTTCTTTCAACAGAGCTGATTCTTGCAGTCGGATATGAAACCACCATGAATCCGGTTATCAGGCTGAAGATGAGAGAAGCAGCTAAAAACGGTGCAAGAGTTGTTTTAATCAATCCTAAGGGCTTTGAACAGGATAACTTTGAATTTGCTGAGAAACTTATATATACGGAAAATAATCTTGATATGCTTAAAGGCATGGCAAAGGCTCTTCTTGATATGGGCAAAACTTCAAATACAGAAGGCTTTGCAGCATTTGCTGACAGCCTGAAAAACGTAAATGTTTCGGAAGAGGCAAAGGCAGTTGCAGAGCTTTATGCGAAAGCAAAGAAAGCCATGATTGTATTCCAGCAGAATTTGGTAACAACAGAAGCGGCAACTCTTATTGCTGACATTGCGCTTCTTTCAGGACATATTGGAGCACCTAGGGATGGTATTCTGCAGCTTAAGGCAAAGAATAACTCACAGGGCATCGCAGATATGGGTATTAAAAACGGTGCGGAAGCTATGGAAGGCGTAAAAGCACTTCTGGTATTCGGTGAGGACCCTGATTTTGACATGAGCGGTCTGGAATTCCTGATGGTAAGCGATTTGTATATGACAAAGACTGCGGCTGCGGCGGATGTTATCATTCCTGCTACAGGCTTTACAAATACTGACGGAACATTTACCAATACAGAAAGAAGACTTATGCCGGTACAGGCGAGCGTATTTGAAGGCGTAGACCTTGAAAACTGGGAAGTTGCAGCGGAAATAGCTCATATATTTGAAGTTGAATTCAACTTTGATGATACGGCAGACATTTCAGCTGAAATGGATGACATGCTTCCAAGATACAAATATGCGGAAATAGGTGAAATCCTGGGAGGCGTACTTGAACCTCTTGATCCTGAGTTTGCGGTTGTTAACGACGGTGTCTTTGCTGAACCGTTAAAGTGTACTGATGACCTTATGAACATCATTGCCGAAAGACTTCCTTCGTGCCGAAAGCAGTATAAGTAAACCGGCTGTGAAAAACAGAATGTATAAGGAAAATTAA
>JBJETA010000169.1:0-27085 GCA_051883075.1 Anaerovoracaceae bacterium | reverse complement strand
TAATGCTCTTTTAAAGACTCTGGAGGAGCCGCCTGAAAATGTCATGTTCATACTGGCTACGACAGAACCTCAGAAGCTTCCGGCAACCATACTTTCAAGATGTCTGAAGCTTGATTTCAGACGTGTTCCCGAAAATGTCCTGAAAACAGGTATGAAGGATATATGCAGCTCCATGGGCATAGATATAGATGACGGAGCACTTTCTCTTGTGGCGACAAATGCAGACGGCTCGGTGAGAGATGGGCTGAGCATTCTGGACCAGTGCCTTTCGGCGGGTTCAAAAAATATCACAAGAGATGATGTGTTGGATATACTGGGAACTGTTGGCGAAGATACATTTATTGATATGACGGATGCGGTTATACGCAAAAATGTATCTGAAGCTCTTGTCCTTCTGGACAGAGTTCTGGCAGACGGAAAAGATGTAAGGCAGTTTATGCGCGACTGGGTTGCGCATTACAGAAACCTGCTTATCACAAAGTTTGTAAACAAGGCGGAGGACATGCTGAATATGTCCTGTGAGAATATAGAAAGAATAGCGCATCAGGCGCAGAGAATGGATGTTTCAGAGATTAACAGCGGTATTCTGGAGCTTTCAAGGACAATGGCAGATGCAAAATGGTCAACACAGCCTAGGGTGCTGCTTGAACTGTGTATAGTAAAGATGTCTGTCGGAATTTCAGGCGGCATGGCTGCATCAATGCAGCAGCAGCCGGCTTTGTTACAGACGGGATTCCAGCAGGCGGTGCAGACAATGCAGCCGGGGCAGGGAGCGGGAACGCAGATACCGCAGACCGCTGTTACAGGTTTTGGTGTACAACAGCCGTCAGCAGGAACTCCGGAATCTGCCGCACAGCAGCCGGCGGACGGCAGCGGCTTCGGAACATCCGGTGGGGAAGTCCGACAGCAGGAAGAAAGCGTTCAGAATATTGATAAGGATGAGCTCTGGAACTCGATCTTTGAGAGGGGAGAGGCAAATTCAGCAACCTTCAACCTAATCAGAACAGGTACTGAACTTGTTGACATTACCGATAAAAGATTCCTTATTATTGCTTCCAGCTCTATAGTGGAAGGCTATGTGCAGAACAAAAAGCACGTGATTGAAAGCATTATGGCGGACATTACGGGAAAGAGAAGAGAGCTTGTCTGCCATGTAAGAGGTGAGAAACCGCAGGATGATCATTCAAAAGCGGATGCAATGCGCAGAGATGCGGAAAAGCTTCTGGGAATCAATGTGGAAATGATATAATGTTTATGAAAACAGGAGGAAGAAAAAATGGGAAAAGGTATGAGAGCAGGCAAAAAGCCGGGCAATAAGATGGGTATGGGCGGAGGAAATATGCAGAAGCAGCTTGCTCAGGTCCAGGCTATGCAGAGACAGATGGAGGCTGTACAGGCTGAAATCGAGAAGATGGAAACTACTGCAACAGCCGGCGGCGGTGCGGTAGAAGTGACTGTAAACGGAGCAAAGCAGATTACGGCTATCAATTTAAAACCGGAAGTTGTTGACCCTGATGATGTTGAGATGCTTCAGGATTTAATCATGGTTGCTGTAAACGAAGCCATGAGACAGATGGAACAGATTGCCGAAAACGAAATGGGAAAGATCACCGGAGGATTCAATATCCCCGGACTGATGTAATCACAGTTACGGAGAGAAGTACAGAAAATGAAGTATTACGCAAAGCCCTTAACTAAGTTGATAAATGAACTTTCAAAGCTGCAGGGAATAGGAAACAAAACGGCGCAGAGACTGGCCTTTAATATTTTGTCCATGGAGGACAAGGAGGCTTTGGCAATAGCACAGGCAATAATCGATGCAAAGCAGAACATGAAATATTGTTCGGTGTGCGGAAATCTGACGGATACTGACCCTTGTCCGATATGTACAGACGAAAAGCGCGACAGAAGCGTTATATGCGTTGTAGAAGGCCCGAAGGAGGTTGCGGCCATGGAGAGAATACGTGAGTTCCATGGCTTGTATCATGTGCTTCACGGCGCTATTTCTCCTCTTGAGGGAGTAGGACCTGAGGATATAAACCTGAAATCCCTGATTGTGCGACTTCAGGAAAATGATGTCAGGGAAGTGATTCTGGCAACAAATCCGAATATTGAGGGTGAAGCGACAGCCATGTATATAGCAAGGCTTATAAAGCCGTCCGGAATAGCTGTGACGAGGATAGCCCATGGAATCCCTGTGGGCGGTGACCTGGAATATGCCGATGAAATAACGCTTTCAAAGGCTATGGAGGGCCGGCGCAAGCTATAGCATTATATATAATAGACTTTAACAGAAAAACCTGAGTTTAAAATCTCAGGTTTCTTTTTTTTGCTTCTTTGAGCAGGTATGAATAGCGGCTTTTCTCCGCAAGAAGGTCGTAGCTGGCGTAATCTATAAGGTCACTGTCTGTAAGCTCGTTGAACATTACCTCTGATTTGAGTATTTTTTCTTTTGTATCTCTTATGTTCTGGATAATGGCCTGATTTTCGTCAACAGGAGCAGGAATGCCCATAAACTTTTTGTACAGCTTCTCCGCGTTCTCCGCAATGCCCGTAAGATTTCCGGACAGATTCGTTAAATGATTCATTATGTAACCTCCCGGTTAAGATTTCTTTAATTCTATTTTGTTACAGCTTCACATATTTTATACAAATATTGCTAAGCAAAGGAGAAATTTATGAATGCAGGAATTGAAGTGATTGTTTATATATGTTATGCCGGGATTATAGTTTTTATCTTTCTTTTGGCAAATTTCCTTGCTTTTTCCGCAAAAACCATAGTGAAAATCCTGCTTTGGACAGCGGGAGGCTGTATCGTTATGCTGGCTTTAAATCTGTTGGGAGAAAATGCAGGACTTTATATCCCGATAAATCCCTTTACAGCCTTGTGTGCGGGCATATTGGGTATTCCCGGGATAATCCTCATGTGTGTGCTTATATAAAGTAAAAGACGGCTTCACGAGGAAACCGCCCTTTACTTTTTGAGTGTATTAAAAATATATTTAGGTGAATTGTCAGGCTAACCTATAAATCCAAGACCGCTCAGTATGATTACAATGATTGCGGCAGGAGCTACAAACTTAACAAGGATACCGTAAATGCCCTTCAGAGTGAAAGGATATTTACCCTGTGATGATATTTCATCAGCAGCCTTGTCAACACCCCAGATCCAGCCTACAAGTATGCAGTAGAACAATGCACAAAGAGGCATGATAAGCTTATCTGTCAGATATTCCATAAAGTCACCGAAGATTGGGAACTGAAGTCCGGCTGCATCAAGCCAGATACCCTTTATGTCAAGACAAGCCTGGGATGAAGTGTACAGGATACCGATTAAGAAAGCAACTGTTGCAACTGCAAGGCAAGCCTTCTTTCTTTCCCATTTCCATTCTTCTGTTACGAAAGCTATGGTACCTTCCATGATTGAGATGGAAGATGTCAATGCAGCAAACAGAAGCAGTGCATAGAACAGGAATCCGAATACTGTACCGAAAGGCATGCTTTCGAAAGAACCTGCAAGTGAGATGAAAGCAAATCCTGCGCCGGAGCCTACCTCTACGTTAGTTGCAAATACGATAGGAATCATAGCAAAAGCTGCAAGGAATGCTACCAAAGTATCTAAACTGCAGATTGTAAATGTATTTTTAACAAGGTTTTCCTCTTTGTCAAGATATGAACCATATGTACACATAATACCCATACCAAGGGAAAGTGAGAAGAATGCCTGGCCTAATGCGGCAAGAAGCATGCTTCCGCTCAGCTTGCTGAAGTCAGGCTTTAACAGATACTGAAGACCTTCAGCTCCACCGCTGATTGTAATACCTCGGATGAATAAAATGATAAGGATAATGAAAAGTGCCGGCATAAGCAGCTTGTTCAGCTTTTCAATACCGTCTTCGATACCCTTCATAACAACAACTGTAGTCAACGCTACAAATATAAGAGGGAATATAATTGCACCCTGTACCGGGAATGAAGTTCCCATACCAAGAATGTCGGTCAGGAAGAATGCATTAGGATCTGCAAATACTGCATCGGCATTTGTAAGATATGCTACAACATATTTTAAAACCCAGCCGCCTACATGCATATAATAGCAAAGGATTACAAATCCTGTTAATATTCCTAAACCGCCTACAAATGAAAACTTAGGATTGATTTCTCTTACGGCTCCAACACCGTTCTTTCTTGCACTTCTACCTACAGCAAACTCTGTAATCATAACCGTTGCACCAATAAGAATTACGATTGCAATGTATACGAGGATAAATGCACTTCCACCGTTTTCATAAGCAACTCTCGGGAACTTCCAAATGTTACCCAAGCCTACTGCAGATCCTGCTGCAGCAAGAACAAATCCAAAACTAGACGCCCATTGGGCTCTCCCTTTTTCCATTTTGGGATACCTCCTTCATTAAATATCTCACTAATAATTGCGTAAAGGTCAGAGACCTTATTTGCTTTGAAAAATTAAAAGCAAATTCAATATAACTCATTTGAAATACCTTGTCAATATGTTTTTGTAACAAAAAACAAAAAATGAAATATTTTTTTGTTTTACATTATACAAAAAATTAAAACCATGCACAAAAAATAAAAGAAAAATTTATAAAAGGAACAAGAGGGATTGCCGGAAAATCATTGAATTGTAATGATTTGATGAAGTTTTTGGAAAATAAAAGAATATTAAAAAATAAAATGAAAATGTGAAAGAAAGAATACAGACCTGCGAAAAGACATGTGAAAAAATATACCTTTAATATTGAGAAGGAAGATAAAAGAAATCCTAAGGCTGTCATAAGCTTTATATCTCCGAAGCCCACAACAGCTTCCTTTTTTATCAGAGCACCCAGCAAAAGCGGGATATAATAGCATAGAAATCCTGTGAATCCTCCAAGGAGAAAACCGGAAATATGTGAAAGCAGGTTTCCGGGATCCTTCAAAAGCAGAAATATGAAATCCAATACCGCAAGTATAAAAATGCAGGCTATATACTGGTCGGCTATAATCTGATAAAAAATATCGGAAATGGATGAAAGACAGAGAAGAATAACAGTACAGACATATATATAAGGAGGTATATCGTAAGAAAGAAAATGACAATATAAAGGAGAGAGTGATAAAAAGGACTGCACGGCAACGGTAAAAAGAGAAGCCGCAATTCTGCTGTGCGGTACTTTGGGAAGAGTGGTTTCGCAGCCGTAATCGCAGAACCATTTTGCAGGACACAGGTTAAACAAACCAAATGATAAAATTATCATAAAAAAGGAGTATAAGGGTAAGGATTCAATCAATATCACATTAACAAATTTAAAATCCTGCATTAAAAAAGCCTCCCTCCAATATGGTTAAATATTACAGTATTTACCAAATATTGTCAAGAGGCAAATTTACATTTTTTGTAAAAAATATTGATGCGTTTCGAGCAGACCCTGCAGGCAGTGATTATTGCTGTTAAGTCGGTTTTATTTGCGCTGGTTCAGCGGGATATACTGCTGAAGAGGCTGTACGCCGTTATATGCCGGACGCATAAGCTTTTTGCCTGTAATGATTTCCTCAAGTCTGTGTGCACACCAGCCTGAAAGCCTTGCAGTTGCAAATAAAGGCGTTGCCAGCTCGAAAGGAATGTTCAGAGCTCTGTATACGAAACCTGAATATAAATCTACGTTAGCGGGCATAGGCTTTGTGGTACCCTTGATTTCCTGATAAAGCTCGGCACCACGTGTTTCTATGAATTCGCACAAGTGGAATTCTTCTTCCATGCCTTTGCTTTCTGCAAGCTTTTTGGCCATTCCCTTTAACAGTATGGCACGTGGATCGGAAATGGTATATATTGCATGACCAAGACCGTAAATAAGACCGCTGCCGTCGTTTGCTTCACCCCTGAGGACCTTCACAAGATAATCCTCAACCTGACTTTCGTTTGTATAATCCTTTACGCTGTTTTTCAAATCGTGAATCATATTTATGACTGCGATGTTTGCACCCCCGTGCTTAGGACCTTTCAGAGCACCGACAGCGGCAGCTATGGCTGCATAGGTATCGGTTCCGGAGGAGGATACAAGATGTGTAGTAAAGGTTGAATTGTTTCCTCCGCCGTGTTCGGCATGCAGGATAAGCGATAAATCAAGGAGCTTTGCTTCAATGTCTGTATATTCTCCGGTTGGTCTCAGCATACGAAGTATATTTTCTGCCGTCCCAAGCTCGGGAATAGGGTTGTGAAGATGCAGGCTCTCGTTATCAAAAGAGGATCTCTTTGCCTGATATGCGTAGGATATAAAAGCAGGGAAATGACCTATCAGTGTGATGGACTGGCTCAAGACATTCTCTATTGAGTTATCGTCAGGATTGCTGTCATAGGAATACATGGCAAGAACGCTTCGGGCAAGCTTGTTCATAATACTTTTTGACGGTGCCGTGAGAATCATGTCACGGGCAAAGCCTTTAGGAAGGTCGCGCTTGTTTCCCAGTATTTTCTTGAATTCAGCAAGCTCCTCCTTTGTAGGCAGACTGCCGAAAAGCAGCAGGTATGTCACTTCTTCAAATCCGAAACGGTCTTCCTCGATACAGCTCGTAACAAGATCCTTTACATCATATCCGCGGTAAAAAAGCTTTCCGTCGATGGCAACCTTGTTTCCGTTTTCATCAAAATCGTATCCGACAACATCTCCGACTTTTGTGAGTCCGACAACGACACCGGTGCCGTTGGAGTTTCTGAGCCCTCTTTTTACATCATTTTCGATATAAAGAGAATCAGGAATCACATCTGATTTATTCAGTTGTTTTGCTTTTTCCCTGAAAAAAGCCTTTTCTTCGGAAAGCCGGTCAATCAGCCTTCCCTGCTCAGCTGCATAGGCAGCATAATTGTCTTGCATAATCTTCACCCCTGTCTGCAGGTCATTGTATAATGGTATACAATGACAATATTAATAAAATCGATATCTAAAAATAAATATCGATTGTTTTATAATTGAAAAAAATAAAAAAATTTATGTGTATGTGCACTATATTATATGAAGTATATCACGATATTGGTTTTCAAACAAGAGAAAAGGGGAAAAAGGATACAAAAAAAATTTAATTAATTAAAGTGATAAACAAGAAAGGCGGAAATATAAATAAAGCAGCAGATAAGAACATTTGTTTGCTAAACCGCAGCGGATATGTTATAATGTAAAAACAGTACTGGTATGAAGGAAAGTAAGAGGTGAAAATAGAAATGAATCAGGAGGATGAGATCGTTCTATATCAGATTGAAGGTACTAACATATGTGTAAATGTGTTTTTTAAAGAAGATACTTTTTGGATGACACAAAAAGCAATGGCGGAATTATTTGACTGTACAACCGATAATATTTCTTTACATTTGAAAAATATTTACAAAGAAGAAGAATTAGAAGAAGTGTTAACTACCGAGTTTTTCTCGGTAGTTCAAAACGAGGGTCAACGAGAGGTTAAAAGAAACGTAAAATGTTATAATCTGGATGCAATCATTGCTGTTGGATATCGGGTCAACTCTAAGAAAGCTACGCGTTTTCGACAGTGGGCTACTAAAACATTAAAAGAATATATTACCAAAGGGTTTGTGCTGAATGATGATATGCTTAAAAATGGGAAACCTTTTGGGAAAGATTATTTTGATGAATTATTGGAACGTATCCGTGAAATTAGGGCAAGTGAGCGAAGGGCTTATCAAAAAATAACGGATGTTTTTGAACAATGTAGCTATGATTATGATAAAAACAGTGAAATCACAAAGACTTTCTATGCTTTTGTCCAGAACAAGTTGCATTTTGCGGTTACGGGAAAGACTGCTGCGGAACTGATATATGAACGTGCTGATTCGGAAAAACCTGCGATGGGGTTAACGACATGGAAAGATGCTCCTAATGGTAAAGTTTTAAAACGTGATATTGGAATTGCTAAGAATTATTTGAATGAGAAAGAATTATCTCGTCTGAACAGACTGGTAACCATGTTTATTGATTATGCAGAATTAATGGCTGAAGATGAGGTATTAATGAGCATGCAGGATTGGGTTGACCAGACAAACCAATTTTTGATTAATAACAGGCGCAAGGTATTGCCTGGAAAAGGAAAAGTCTCTCATAAGGATGCCATTGAAAGAGCTAATAAGGAATATGAAGTGTTTAGAGTAAAGCAGGATAGGGAGTATGTCTCTGAGTTTGATCGAGAAGTAGAAAAATATCTTAAAGGCGAACAACAATGACACAGAATAACTATGGGTTCAATAGGAGAAGAATATGGATCATTTTAAATTAATATCAGAATATGCCCCCACAGGTGATCAGCCACAGGCTATAGAAAAACTGGTGCAGGGCTTTAAAGACGGGAAAAAGTGTCAGACATTACTGGGAGTAACAGGCTCGGGTAAAACCTTCACCATGGCAAATGTTATCGCCCAGATAAACAAGCCGACACTTATCATATCGCACAACAAGACTCTGGCAGCCCAGCTGCACGGAGAATTTAAGGAGTTCTTCCCTGAAAACGCTGTTGAATATTTTGTGTCCTACTACGACTACTATCAGCCGGAGGCTTATGTGCCGTCGACGGACACATATATTGAGAAGGATTCGGATATAAACGCAGAAATTGAAAAACTCAGACATTCGGCCACTGCGGCGCTGGCGGAAAGAAAAGATGTAATCATTGTAGCCAGCGTATCATGCATATACGGTTTGGGAAGTCCTTTTGATTATGAAAATCAGATGCTTTCCCTGCGTCCCGGTATGGAAAAAAGCAGGCATGACATACTAAGAAAGCTTGTTGATATCCAGTATACGAGAAACGATATGGGTTTTGAAAGAGGATGCTTCAGGGTCAGAGGAGATATTATCGATATTTATCCGGCAGGTGCGGAAAACGCTGTAAGGGTAGAGCTTTTCGGCGATGAAATTGAACATATAAAGGAAATAAATCCGGTAACGGGTGAAATAATCGGGCTGAGAAATCATGTGGCAGTTTATCCTGCTTCACACTATGTTACATCAAAGGAAAAGATGGAACAGGCTGTTAAGACCATAGAACAGGAATTGAACGAAAGAATAATCTGGTTCAAAGACAGGGGAAAGCTGCTTGAGGCACAGCGTATTGAACAGAGAACACGCTATGATTTGGAGATGCTCAGGGAAGTCGGAAGCTGCAAAGGGATTGAAAACTATTCAAGGCACATAAACGGGCTTGAGGCCGGAACAAGACCTTACACTCTCATTGACTACTTCCCGGAAGATTTTCTTCTTATAATAGATGAATCACATGTCATGTTGCCACAGCTTCACGGTATGTATGCGGGAGACAGGTCGAGAAAGTCATCGCTTGTGGAATATGGCTTCAGACTTCCTTCGGCTTTGGACAACAGGCCTTTGCAGTTTGAAGAATTTGAGGGTCTTGTAAATCAGGCACTTTTCGTAAGTGCAACTCCGGCAAAATATGAGCTGGAGACCAGCGGCGGCATATCGGCAGAGCAGGTAATCAGACCGACAGGGCTGCTTGATCCGCCTATCGATGTGCGCCCTACAGAGGGACAGATTGACGATTTAATTGGTGAGATAAACAAAGTGGTTGAACAGGAAGGAAAAGTATTTGTTACCACCCTTACCAAGAAAATGTCAGAAAGCCTTACTGATTATCTGAAAAATGCAGGGATAAAAGTAAGATATCTTCATTCGGAGATAGATACACTTGAAAGAATGGAAATTTTAAGAGATTTAAGAATGGGTGTATTTGATGTACTTGTGGGTATAAATCTTCTGAGAGAAGGTCTGGATGTTCCTGAGGTTTCTCTGGTTGCGATTCTGGATGCAGATAAACAGGGCTTTTTAAGAACAGAAACTTCACTTATACAGACTATAGGCCGTGCCGCAAGAAATGCGGGCGGACGTGTTATCATGTATGCTGACAGTATAAGCGATGCCATGAGAAGGGCAATCGATGAAACGGAAAGAAGAAGGGGCATACAGCAGGCATACAACAAGGAACATGGCATTACCCCGACTACGGTAAAAAAAGCAGTCAGGGAGGTTATAGAAGCGACAAAAGCGGCAGAAGAGGAAATGTCCTATTATGCAGGAAAAAGCCCTCTTGAGCTTACTAAAAAAGAACTTGGAGAATATATCAAGAAGCTTGAAAAAGAAATGAAGCAGGCAGCGGCTGACCTGCAGTTTGAAAGAGCGGCACAGCTCAGAGATACCATCTTTGAATATAAGGTACGACTCTAAACACAGAACCCTTTAAAATAAAGGGATTATGTATATTGATGATAGACGATACATGCTGAAGAAAGAGGAAAACAGATAAGATGAAAAATGAGATAGTCATAAAAGGAGCGAATGAGAATAACTTAAAAAATATTGATGTGACCATACCGAGGGACAAGCTTGTTGTCATAACAGGGCTTTCAGGTTCAGGGAAATCGTCGCTTGCTTTCGATACTATATATGCAGAAGGCCAGAGGCGATACGTGGAAAGTCTGTCTGCTTATGCAAGACAGTTCCTGGGACAGATGGAAAAACCTGATGTTGAGTATATAGAAGGACTTTCACCGGCTATATCAATAGATCAGAAAACAACAAGCAAAAATCCGAGGTCAACGGTGGGTACAGTTACGGAAATACACGATTATCTGAGGCTGATGTTTGCAAGGATAGGAATTCCGCACTGCCCTGTATGCGGCTGTGAAATAAGCAGCCAGACGGTAGACCAGATTACGGACAGCCTGATGCAGTTATATGAAGGCTCAAGAGTTACAATACTTGCACCTGTCGTAAGACAGAGGAAGGGTGAACACCAGAAAATACTGGAGAGAATTGTAAAAGAAGGATTTACACGTGCAAGGATAGACGGAGAGATAATGAATTTATCGGAAGATGAGGTTAATCTTGACAAGAAATTTAAGCACACTATTGAAATTGTTGTAGACAGAATAATCGTCAGGGAGGGTGCAGCAGGCAGATTTGCTGAAGCTGCTGAGCTTGCTATTGCACATGGAGACGGTCTTGTAGTGGCACAGGTGCAGGAAAAGAGAGTTATAGGAGATGAAGAAAAGGGAGAAATTGAAACTGTAACATATGACAAAGTATTCTCCACTAAACTGGGCTGTCCTGAGCATGGGGTGAGCATTGAAGAACTCGAACCGAGAATGTTCTCTTTCAACAGCCCGTTTGGGGCATGTCCTGAGTGTAACGGTCTGGGATTCAGTGAAAGAATTGATCCTGAACTGATTATTACCGATACAGAGAAAAGTATTACGGGAGGATGTCTGAGCAATATATTTGCATCAATGGACATAACCTCAGGCTTTTACAGACAGCTGATTGAAGCTCTTGCAGAAGATCACGGTGTAAGTCTGGACACTCCATATAAGTATCTGCCTGAAAAGTTTAAAAAGGAACTTTTATATGGAACAGGAACAAGGCATCTTAAATATTTTTACAAAAGCAGGAACAACAATTCGGAGTCTTTCAGGGATCATCCCTTTGAAGGTGTCATAAACAATCTTGAAAGAAGATACAGGGAAACAGGTTCTGAATTTATGAAGGAAAGACTTCGTAAATATATGAAAACTATTCCTTGCGATGCCTGCGGAGGAAAAAGGCTTAAACCGGAGGTCCTTGCAGTAACGGTTGGAGGAAAGAATATTGCAGAGGTATCAGATTTGTCGGTCAGGGATGCGCTGGAGTTCATAAACAGCCTGAAGCTGACAGAGAAAGAAGAGCTTATAGCAAGGCAGATTGTCAAGGAAATAAAGGCAAGACTAGGATTTCTGGTAGATGTAGGACTGGATTATCTGACATTATCAAGAGCGTCAGGTACACTTTCCGGAGGAGAAGCACAGCGAATACGTCTTGCGACCCAGATTGGCTCAAGCCTTGTGGGAGTTTTGTATATTCTTGATGAGCCAAGCATAGGACTTCATCAGAAGGACAATGAGAAGCTGCTGAAGACACTGAGACATTTGACGGATATAGGAAATACACTTTTGGTTGTCGAACATGACGAGGATACGATGTATGCCGCAGACCATATCATAGATATAGGACCGGGTGCCGGAATCCATGGCGGTGAGGTGGTTGCCGAGGGTGATGTTGAGGCCATTAAGAGAAATAAGAGGTCAGTTACGGGTCAGTATTTATCCGGTGAAAAATGTATAAAGGTTCCTGAATTACGAAGAGAGGGGAACGGACATGCCATTACAATAAAGGGTGCAAAGGAAAACAACCTTAAGAATATTACAGTAGATATACCTTTGGGAAAGTTTGTATGTGTAACCGGTGTGTCAGGTTCCGGAAAAAGCAGTCTTATAAATGAAGTGCTTTATAAGGCTCTGGCACAGAAGCTGTACAAAGCAAAAGAGCCTGCCGGAAAGTATGAGGAAATCACAGGTGTTGAATATATAGACAAGGTGATAGATATAGACCAGTCACCTATAGGAAGAACCCCACGTTCAAATCCTGCAACATATACCGGCGTATTTACGCATATCAGAGATTTGTTTACGCAGGTGCCTGAAGCAAAACTCAGGGGTTATGAAAAAGGCAGATTCAGTTTCAATGTAAAAGGCGGAAGATGTGAAGCCTGCTGCGGAGACGGTATCATCAAGATTGAGATGCATTTCCTGCCTGATGTATATGTCCCATGTGATGTATGCAAAGGAAAAAGGTATAACAGGGAAACCCTGGAGGTAAAGTATAAAGGAAAAAGCATATTTGATGTGCTTGATATGAATGTTTCGGAAGCTGTTGAATTTTTCAAAAATATACCGCCTATTCTGAGACAGCTCGAAACTCTTGAAGAAGTAGGACTGGGATATATAAAACTTGGACAGCCGTCTACGCAGCTTTCAGGCGGAGAAGCACAGCGAATCAAGCTCGCTTCGGAGCTGTCGAGAAAGAGTACGGGCAAAACACTTTATATTCTAGACGAACCTACTACGGGACTGCACTTTGCTGATGTGGATAAGCTTATACAGGTTTTAAACAAGCTTGTGGATGCGGGAAATACCGTTGTTGTCATTGAACATAATCTTGATGTTATAAAAATGGCCGATCATATAATAGATCTTGGACCGGATGGAGGAAACAGAGGAGGCACTGTCGTGGGAACCGGAACTCCGGAAGAAATCGCGGCAAATAAAGCGTCCTATACCGGTGAATTTTTAAAGAAATTACTGTAATTTTAAAAAATCGGTCTTTACACCTGACAAAATAGGTGAGATAATAATTATTGTTATTATTTTAAATTGGGGCTTTGCGGCATGCCGCAGAGCCCGATAAATCAGATGGGGGAAGTTCCGATGGAAAAAGGTCTTAATTTGACCATGTTAACAGATTTTTATGAGCTAACTATGGCAAACGGTTATTTTGAAACAGATATGGCAAACGATGTTGCATACTTTGATATGTTTTTCCGCAAGGTGCCTGACGGCGGCGGATTTGCAATCATGGCAGGATTGGAACAGGTCATAGACTATCTTAAAGATTTATCATTCTCAGAAGAGGATATAGAATTTTTAAGAACGAAGAAGATGTTCAGTGAAAAATTTCTTGAATATCTGAGAAATTTCAAATTTGAATGTGATGTATGGGCTATACCGGAGGGTACACCTATATTTCCCGGTGAACCGCTTGTAACGGTGAGAGGTCCGCTTATGCAGGCACAGTTTGTTGAAACCATGATTCTGCTGCTTATAAATCATCAGAGTCTGATTGCGACAAAGGCAAACAGAATAGTAAGGTCTGCAAAGGGAAGAGCTGTTATGGAGTTTGGCACAAGAAGAGCCCACGGAGCTTCTGCAGCCATATTGGGTTCAAGAGCTTCATATATAGGAGGCTGTGTAGGTACTGCATGTGCTATTTCTGAGAGAGATTACGGAATTGCGGCACTGGGAACCATGGCCCACAGCTGGGTGCAGATGTTTGATGATGAATATCATGCTTTTAAGAAATATGCGGAAATATATCCTGAGAACTGTGTACTCCTTGTGGATACTTACAATGTTCTGAAGTCGGGTGTGCCTAATGCAATAAAAATCTTTGATGAGATGAAGCCTGCAAAAAAGGGTATACGAATAGACAGCGGTGATGTTACCTACCTTACAAAGAAAGCAAGAAAGATGCTGGATGAAGCAGGGCATACGGACTGCTCTATTGTAGTTTCAAATTCATTGGATGAATATATCATAAGGGATGTGCTTCTTGAAGGAGCATGTATAGATTCCTTTGGAGTAGGTGAAAGACTTATTACATCAAAGTCTGAGCCTGTTTTCGGAGGCGTGTACAAGCTTTCTGCTCTTGAAAAGGACGGAAAGATTATACCTAAGATTAAAATAAGTGAAAATGTAGAAAAAATAACAAATCCGGGCTTTAAAAAGGTGTACAGGCTGTTTGACAGTGACAGCAACAGAGTTATTGCGGATATCATAGCTTTGGCACATGAAAAGGCACCGGAAGGTGAAACTGAAATCTTCGATCCGCATGCTGTATGGAAGAGAAAGAAAATCTCGAATTTCTATGCGAAGGAGCTGATGGTGCCTGTATTTGTGAAAGGCAAATGCGTATACCAGAGTCCGGGTATTGATGAGATTAAAGAATACTGCAAGGAACAGATTTCCACACTATGGGATGAAATGCTGAGATTTGAAAATCCACAAAATTATTATGTTGACCTGAGTTCTGAGCTTTGGGAAATGAAACATAAACTTCTTGAAGAAAACAGACATAAATAAAAGCTATGAAAGAGCTGCCGCTTTTGCGGCGGCTCTTTTTTTTTACAATTTCTTCACATTTCTTTGCCTTTTTGTTCACAAAACCCATTTTTTTACTTCATAATTGCCGGGCATAATATAGCCATAAGATGCGGAAAGAAAAACGCAGTGCAAAGCGGTCAATATATTTTGAAAGGAGAACGAGAGATGGCAATAGAGGTTTTTAATAGATTTGAAAAAAAGTATTTTGTAACACAAGAACAGCTTTCAAGAGTTCTTGATGAAATTGAGAAACACATGGAACCGGATAAATTTAACGTTGGCAGAAAAACATATTCGATATCAAACATCTATTTTGATACTGAAGATGATGCCCTGATAAGAAATTCACTGGCAAAACCAATGTATAAGGAAAAAATCAGATTGAGAAGCTACGGCGTTCCAAACAGTGAGGACTACGGATTTCTTGAAATAAAGAAAAAATTCAACGGGCTGGTAAATAAAAGAAGAACAAAGATAAAGATAAAAGATGCCTACAGGTTTGTTGAAAACGGCGGAACAGTTGCAGTTGAGGAATGCATGAATACGCAGGTACTGAAAGAACTTGCATATATGGTAAGCAGATATCAGCTAAAGCCTAAAGTGCTGCTGGCTTATGACAGACTGGCATATTTTGAAAAAGGAAATCCGGATTTAAGGCTTTCTTTAGATACAAACATCAGATCAAGAAGAACAAACGTAAGGCTTGAAAGCGGAAGTTACGGAAAACCGCTTCTTGAAGAGGGCTTGTGGCTGATGGAAATAAAAACTTCAAAAGCTATGCCGATTTGGCTGACTGAGCTCCTGAACAGAGAAAAAATAAGAAAAATAAGCTTTTCCAAATATGGAAGAGAATTTAAAAACTATATAAATGAAAAAGAGGCAGAGGAGAGAAAATATGCTTAATACAATGATTGAAACTTTAACAACAACAGGCGGTGGAGAAATTACAAATATGGAGGTAATTCTGGCAATGCTTACAGCTGTGGGCCTGGGCATGCTGATAGCACTCACTTACCTTATTACAAACAGGGATTCGTATGGAAGAAGGAGCTTTTCCATGACGTTGGTAATGCTTCCGGTGATTCTGGCAGTCATCATTTTATTTGTGGGAAGCAATGTTGCAAGAGCCTTTTCTCTTGCAGGTATACTGTCAATCATCAGATTCAGGAGTGCACCCGGAGATGCAAAGGATATAGGATACATATTCTTTTCCACAGCGGTAGGTATAGGCTGCGGTGTGGGAATGTATGCAGGAAGTGCTATATTTGTAGTCTTTATGGCTTTGGTTATGCTCATACTTGAAAAAGTTATTTTCAGTGAGAAAACCTGCATTAAGAATGTAAAGATAACTATTCCGGAGGATTTAAGCTTTGAAAATGCTTTTGAAGATGTATTCGAAAAATACACGAAAAAACATAAATTACTGAAATTAAAAACTACAGACTTAGGTTCATTGTACGAGGCACAGTACCAGATTGTAATGAATGAAGGGGTAAGGGAAAAAGAATTTATTGATGAACTTCGTGTAAGAAACGGAAACCTGAATATAGTTATGACTGTTCACGCCGCAGAATAAATTTTAGGCGTGTAAATATATGGGAGGTATAAATATGGAAAAAAATACGTTCTTAGGAGCACCGAAAAGGTTTTTGGCTGCTGCCATAACGATAGTCATGATTGCGGTGAGTTTTACGTTTGCGGTAAGCTCATGCGAGGCCACAACTGCAGATGCGGCAACCGTAGTGCTTTATGAAAATGATGAAGTGCTGACAGCCATGGCTGAAAAAGCAAAAGGGGTAAAAGAATATACAGATTATACGCAGAGTGAATATCAAAAGGTAACTCTGAATGGTGACAGCATCGCATTTGAAGGAACGGGAGCAACTGTAAACGGAAGCGACCTGATTATAAGTGAAGCCGGAACCTATGTTATAAGCGGAACATTAAATGACGGTGCGATTATAGTTGAAAGTGCAGCAGAAGAAAATGTTGTACTGGTTCTTGAAAATGCGAATATTACTTGCAGCGACGGTGCACCGATTTATGTAAAGGAATGTGGAAAAAATGTTGTAATAGCCCTGCCTGAAGAAACTGAAAATGTGATTTCAGACGGCGCGGAATATACCTATGAATATGTTGAACAGAAAACAGATGAAACTACCGGAGAAGTATCTGTTCAGCCAAGCGGAGCAATATTTTCAAAAGCAGACCTGAGAATAAACGGCAGCGGTTCTCTTACAGTAAATGCAAATAATAATGACGGTATTTCGGGTAAAGACGATGTGGAAATAGCACAGGCAACACTTGTAATAAACTCAGCGGATGACGGAATCGTAGGCAAAGACTGCGTTGCTGTAAGAAGCGGAAATATCACAATAAATGCAAAAGCTGATGGAATAAAAGCTACAAATGATGAAGATGAAACAAAAGGATATGTAGCTGTTGCTGACGGTAACATTGCAATAACAAGCGGTGAGGACGGAATCCAGGCAGAAACTGTTCTTATGACAATTGGCGGAGAATTTAACATAAAGACAGGTGCCGGATATGCGGAAGCACTGGCTGCAAATAAAGTTGAAAATCCTATGGGCGGTGCAGGCGGCTTCGGAGAAAGAAGAGGCAATGCAGACAGAACAACAAAGAGTCAGCAGCAGAACCAGACACAGCAGGGGCAGCAGCAGAACCAGACACAGCAGGGGCAGCAGCAGAATCAGACACAGCAGCCAGCAGCCGGACAGGTATTGAAAAATGCAAACGGAAACGGGAAAATACAGCTTATGGCACAGGGTGGACAGCAGTCTGGAGAAAATATGAACCAGGGTCAGCAGCCGGGCGGCATGCAGCCTTTGCAGGATATGGCAGGCGGACAGCAGCAGGCAACTAACGGCTCAGTTCCTCAGAATCAGGCAGGAAACCAGCAGGGAACGATGCCTCAGAACGGACAGCAGACCCCTCAGAACGGACAGCAGATTGCAAATGGCAGCCTGCAGGGACAGACACAGCCTGCGGATAACGGTATGCAGAACCAGCAGAACAATGCAAACCAATGGGCTGATGCAGATACAAACACTGATGCGGATGACACAAACACAACGAGCATAAAAGCCCTGAAAGCAGGCTCAAAGCTTCTGATTCAGGACGGAACCTTTAACATAGACAGTGAAGATGATGCTCTGCATTCAGACGGATATCTGGCAATAGCAGAAACAACACTGACGGCTTCATCAGGCGATGACGGTATACACGCAGATGAAAAGGTTGACATTTATGCCGGAACTATAACCATCGCAAACAGTTACGAAGGACTGGAAGGAAAAGAAATAGTTATTAATGGCGGAACGTTGGACATTACTGCGTCGGATGACGGAATTAATGTAGGCGGGGATGCAGCGGAAACGGACAGTGAAACATCATTTACTCTCACAATAAATAACGGCAAGGTGAATGTGAATGCTGACGGTGACGGAATTGACGTAAACGGAAGCGGCTATATAACAGGCGGAACCGTTATTGTTGAGGGTCCTACAAACAGCGGCAACGGAGGTCTGGACTATGACGGAAAGTTTGAAGTGACCGGAGGAACACTTATTGTAACAGGATGTCAGGGCATGGCTATGACACCGAGTGATGGAACTACTGTAAATACTGTAGCTACTGCAGTAACCACGCAGGAAGCAGGAACAGAAGTTACACTGGTTGATTCTGAAGGAAATGTACTGCTTACGGTGACACCTGAAAAAGAATTTTCACACATTGTTATAAGCTCAAGTGAAATAGAAACAGGCGAAAGCTATAGGATAATGGCAGGAAGTACAGAGCTTGCAAGCTTTACGGCTGATGATACCATCACTAATCTTTCGGGAGGTACAGGAAACTTCGGCGGCGGACGCGGAGGCTTCGGCGGGCAGCAGAACCAGCAGGGTCAGATGGTAAACGGCGGACAGCAGAACCAGCAGAAGCAGCCGATGCAGGGAGGTATGCAGAACGGACAGCCTGTGCAGCAATAAAAGACTCCATATAAAAGACTTCACACAAAATCCTTTGTCTAAGAATAATCGGGAAATAAAAGATACTTCTAGTGAATTTCAAAACAATATGATATACTGTTTGTATTATGATAGATACGGAGGTTCAGAGAAATGGCTTTAATAACTTCAAAAGAAATGTTTGCAAAGGCTTTGACAAAGGATTATGCAGTTGGAGCATTTAACGTTAATAATATGGAAATCATACAGGGGATTGTGGATGCGGCAAAGGAAGAACAGGCACCTCTTATCCTGCAGGTATCGGCAGGAGCAAGAAAATATGCTAGACCTGCTTACCTTATAAAGCTTGTTGAAGCAGCTATAGAGGATACAGGTCTTGATATTGTCCTGCACCTTGACCATGGCGAAGATTTTGAAATATGCAAAAAGTGTATAGATGACGGTTTTACATCTGTTATGATTGACGGCTCAAAGTATGCTTTTGAGGAAAATATAGAGCTTACTAAAAGAGTTGTAGATTATGCACACAATAAAGGTGTTGTAGTTGAAGCAGAGCTTGGAAAGCTTGCAGGGGTAGAGGATAATGTCAAAGTTGACGCGCGTTCAGCAACATTTACAGATCCTGAAGAGGCGGCTTTATTTGTAGAAAAAACAGGCGTTGACTCACTCGCTATAGCTATAGGAACAAGCCACGGCGCATATAAGTTCAAGGGTGAACCTTATCTTGACTATGAAAGATTGAAGACTATACACAATCTGATTCCTGATACACCGCTTGTACTTCACGGAGCTTCTACAGTTCTTCCTGAGTTTGTTGCAAGATGCAATGAGTATGGAGGAAACATTCCGGGAGCACAGGGCGTTCCTGAAGAAATGATAAGGGAAGCAACAAAGTACGGCATTTGTAAGGTAAACATTGATACCGACCTCAGACTTGCAATGACTGCTGAGGTAAGAAAGTTCTTAATTGAAAAGCCGGAAGAGTTCGACCCTAGAAAATATCTGTCACCTGCAAGAGATGCTATCCAGAGAATGGTTCAGCACAAGATTAAGAACGTACTTAATGCATCGGGACAGAGATAAAGTGAAAGAGAAAATAATATAAAAATAAACATGATTCAAGAGGCTTCTTTAAATTTAGGAAGCCTCTTTTTTGTCGGATTCATCTGCTTCGTGCCATTTCTTTAAAAATTCTTCATAGTCTTTTGCGGTTTCTGCGTCCATATCAGCGTCTTCATTAAAAATATCGGAGTCTGCGGCAGAAACTTCTTCCGCATCAGCATCAACAGCCACTGTATCTTCGGGCTCTTCAGAAGTCTCCGGATTGGTATTGGAATCCAAAGAGTACACCTGAGTTAAGGCTGATAATATATCGCTGCCTTGCATCCCGGTACGGCTGCCTGCGAGCTGGAGCACAGGCGAAATCATAGGTGCCAGAGTTTCCATGGCGGTATGTAAATCGGATATTTTCTTTACATTGGACATTACCGATTCAACGTTTTCAAGCTGATGAAGTGTCCTGCCCGAAGCCAGAAGCGGTTTTACGGTATGTATGGAGTCTTCAAGCGTATTTGTGATATTTCCACGCTCAAGAGGAGTATGTGCAAGTTCATTAAGATGATTTATCCTGTCAAGTGCGGATATTGCGAAGTTCAATTTGCCGGCTATTTGCTCCAGAGTGAAGGTGTCATAGTAGTTGGGCAGATGATTGTCTTCTTTATAAACAAGCATAAAAAGAATGAAAATAATGATTGGGTTCATAACAGGCCTCCCATTTGATTTGCTGCATATTTATAATATGAAATAATGGCAAACTATGTGCATATATTGTTAATGAACATTGAGTATAAAAGGGGCGTGAAATATTATGAATATTGACGATAAAATGATTCAGGATCTGGCAAGACAGGTGGGAATAGGCGGAAATTCAGCAATTGGCAGGAAGTTTATGGAAGAAACGGCAAAAAAGTTCTCGGGTAAAAGTGATGATCAGGTTCTGGAAGAAATAATGAAGTTAAAACAGGTAATTCAGAAGGATAAGAAGGCATACAGCCGGCAGATAGAAGCTGTAAAGGCATTGAAGCCTATGATGAACAGTGAACAGCAGCAGAAGCTTGAACAGCTTCTGAGCATGCTTGAAGATTAAAAATAAAGAAGGCTGCAGTCTGTTGCTGCAGCCGTTTTTGTAAATATATATACCGTCGTGGTAATGTCCGAAAAAATGAATCAAGGATTTGTGGTTAAAATCTTAATAACTTCTTCGGGAGTTGAATCTGCCGGTATGATGAAATTGCCTGCTTTAATTGAAGATGCGGCATTCATCTGTGTGACAAGTGAAGTGAACTGTGATTCTGATTCAAAAAGACCGACCGAAACAAATTTATTTGCTATGGTTGACATGGATTCACCGTAGTTTATATATATAGCATACATTTCAGGTTGATTGTCAGTTCCTGTTCCGGTGTTTTGAGAATCTATGCCGGAGCCTGAAACTGCAGCAGCGCTGTTGCTGTTTTCCGAGCCTGTATTTCCTTCATCCCCAATAGGAACTGCAAGTCCGAAGTTTGTATTCTGCTTGCTTTGCTCAGCAGCAAGTACGGATGGGTATTCCATGATGTTGCCGATACTTATCCATATAACTATACAGGCAACAAAAACTATGCATATTGCAGTAAGAATATCGCTTATATCATATATCAGATCTTTAAATTTTCCCATTTTAAATCCCCCAAAAACAGTAAAAATATTTCGTCCTACTTAATAATTTAACATATTTTAATGTTTTTTGATATAGCTTTTATTAATTTTTTCTGGGGTTTGTATATTGGAAGTATAATATGTTATAATCAAATGTATGGTTAAATTGATAATAACGGAAAATGAGGACAAGCAGAGACTTGACAGATTTTTAAAAAAATATTTTAAAAATGCTTCTTTAAGCTATATTTACAAATTAATCCGTAAGGATGTAAAAATCAACGGTAAACGCGGAAATGCCGAAACCATGCTGGAAAAGGGTGATGAACTGAGCATCTATATAAAGGAGGAAGAACTTCAGTCGCTTACAGCAAGGAAGAAAACGCAAAGGGCAAAGAAGCAGTTTAAGATTGCCTATGAGGATGAAAACATACTGATAGCAGAGAAACCTTTTGGTCTTCTGACCCACGGAGATTCGGTGGAAAAGAAAAATCATCTGGCAAATCAGGTGATTTCATATCTGATTGAACAGGGTGAGTACAATCCGGCAAAAGAAAGGACTTTTGTGCCTTCTCCGGCAAACAGACTGGACAGAAATACTACAGGTCTTGTAATCTTCGGAAAGAACAGCGGGTCATTACAGGCACTGAACTATATGATCCGGGAAAAAGGATATGTAAGCAAGTATTATCTGACTGTAGTTGCGGGAAAGCTGGACAGGGAGCTTATTCTTAAGGATAAGATGGAAAAAGACGGGAATACAAATACCGTAACGGTTAAGCCACTTGAAGAAGAGGGCGGAAAGGTTATGGAGACCATAGCACGTCCTGTTGAGTATAAAAACGGATATACTCTGGTTGAGGTTGAACTTGTGACAGGAAGAACCCATCAGATCAGGGCACATCTGGGAGGAGCAGGATTTCCAATCATAGGTGACTCAAAATATGGAAACAGAAGCATAAATAAAAAGATTGCTGACAGATTCGGACTGAACACACAGTTCCTGCATGCGTACAAGCTGGTTTTTCATCATGCGGAAGAGCCGCTTGAATATATGGAGGGAAAAGTTGTGCAGGGAAAGCTGCCGCCGAATCTTGAAAAGATAAGAAAAGAATTATTTGATTAGGGAGATGGGAAAATGAAAGGATTGATTAAAGAAATTTTAATTGCTGTAGTTATAGCTATCGTTATCATGCAGTTTATAAAGCCGACAATAGTGAAAGAGTCTTCGATGCAGCCTACATTATATGAAAATAATTATATTTTGCTGAGCAGACAGGCATATACTTTCGGAGAACCTGAACGCGGGGACATTATCGTGTTCCATACAGGCTTAAAAACCAGCGAGGGCAAGGAAAAGCTGCTGGTAAAGAGAGTTATAGGACTTCCGGGCGAAACTATTACAGTTGCAGGCGGCAATGTTTATATTAATGATGAACTGCTTGAAGAGGACTACATAAAAGACGGATATACGGATGGTTTTGTTGAAAATCTTGTTATTCCTGAGGGAGAGCTTTTTGTAATGGGTGACAACCGTCTTGTCAGCATAGACAGCCGTGCAAGTGAAGTAGGCACGGTTAAGATTGATGATGTGCTGGGTAAGGCTTTTATCAGGCTGTATCCGTTTAACCAGATTACGCTGTTTTAATTGGTGATGGGGAGAAAAGAGATGAAGGAGAAGAAGCTGATTGCCAATAACAAAAAGGCAAGGCATGATTATTTTATAGAAGATGTATATGAAGCGGGCATAGTTCTTACGGGAACCGAAATTAAATCTGTACGTGGCGGCAAGGTGAATATCAAGGAAAGCTATGCAAAGATTGAGAACGGCGAGCTGATTATTTACGGGATGCATATAAGCCCGTATGAACAGGGAAATCGTTACAATGTTGACCCGCTCAGACCGAGAAAGCTGCTTTTGCATAAGCAGGAGATTCGTAAGCTGATAGGGCTGACAACCCTTAAGGGACTGACACTTGTTCCGCTGAATATGTATATAAATCCCAAGGGTTTGGCTAAGCTTGAAATTGCAGTAGCCAGAGGTAAGAAAAATTATGACAAGCGTGATGATATCGCAAAACGTGATGCGGACAGGCGCATGCAGCAGGCAGTGAGAAGAGACAGCCGCGGGGGATATTGAAGCAACGTTTACTGTTAAGAAATCTTTAGAAAAAATAAGCATAAAATGTTGTGTAAGATTAGGCTTGTGTGTATAATTAATGGTATATGTGTGTATTCAAAAGGAGATCTAAGGAGGAGAAAAATGAGAAGTAAAAAAGTAATTATTGCAGTATTGGTTATGTTTGTTTTATCAACAGGGGTAGTTTTTGCCGCAGCTGTAAATGGTGAATTCAATGGATTCCCGATTGTAAATGTTAAAGTGAACGAAAAGGATGTAAAGGCTGATGTTCCGGGTATTGTGATGCAGGGCAGAACTCTTCTTCCTGTAAGAGCAGTTGCTGAAAATGTAGGAGCATTGGTATCATGGGATCAGAGCACTATGACAGCAAGCATTATTAAGCCTGAAGCTGAGATGCTGTTTGTAGACGATATTGAAGTACTTGATGATGGTTCGTGGAATTTGATTAATCCATACACGAAAAGAGAGAAAGAAAATGAAGGACTTATCATTATTTACTACGAGCTTTCAAATATAAACAAGGGAAATTTAAACTTGAAGGTTGTAGGTTATGATGCAAATGGAAAAAATCTCGGAGAAAATACAACGGTATTGACAACAGAAGATGAGGCAGGGGGCTCAGGCTATTTTGCATTTGAAAAAATGGAAATAGGAGTAGCAGGCGAATATACTTTTGAGCTTCAGCTTATGCATGAAGGAAAGTACCAGACAATCGCAACAAAGACGCTGTATGTTAGATAGTAATATATGAATAAAATATAGCTATAATAACAATAAAGATATAAGATTTCTTTTGAAACTGTCACACAAAAACTGAATATAAAAAGATATTTTTAGCCGTCCGGTAAGGGCGGCTTTTTTAATGGAATGAAAAAAATAGCCACAAATAAATGTAAAAAAATAACAGTAAAATATTTACAATAAACTGAAATGTGATATAATGAATTATATGGAAAAAGTATTTGAAAACAAAAAATACATGTTAAAATTGTATATTAAAAACAATAAAGTAAAATAATTACAAAATTTTCAGAAAATATATTGATTAAAACAGTCAGATTGTATATATTTATGTGTGTAAAGGAGGTGCTTTTAAGCAGATAGTTTAATCTTTTATGATTAAAAATAGGGGTATCGAATAAATTGAGTGTATAAATTAAATTACCATTGGCATGGTAAAAGGAGAGGAATTTATGAAAGAAAAAATTAAAAGAGGAAAGTCAGAAAAGGATTTTGTTTTATATTTCAACAGGGAAAAGAGAAAGTGTCGGGATGTGTATTTTTAAGGCATATAAAATATTTATATAAAATTAGGAGATTGATTAGTAATGAAAGGCACTCCGGGCTGACAGGCAGGGAGTGTCTTTTGTTGATAACTGCGGGTTTCTTTGGCAGCTGCCTGCAGATTATTTTTGCTGATAATTGTAATAATTGAAATTACAACCGGATTCTGATATGATAATTGTTGAAACGGAGGTGTTTTAAGTGCAGATTTCAAGCAGATTTACGATGGCGGTCCATATGTTTGCATGTATAGATACATTTACAGATCAGAAAATGACCAGTGATTTTATGGCAGGAAGCATTGGCACCAATCCGGTCATTATCAGAAAGCTTTTACAGCAGCTGAAGGCTGCGGGACTTATAGAGGTTTTAAGGGGGACCGGAGGCGTAGTAATGACAAAGCCTTTGGAGGAAATAACATTTCTGGATATTTACAGGGCAGTGGAATGCACACCTGAAGAGGAACTGTTTCATTTTCATGAAAAGCCGAATCAGAACTGCCCGGTGGGAAGAAATATTCACCATGTCCTTGACAGTAAGCTTGCGAGGGTGCAGGAAGCGATGGAAAAAGAGCTGGCTTCAATAACACTTGCTGATGTAAAAGCGGATACGGACGTTTTGATTGAGAAAGAACAATGAGTCTGAAGCTCCGGCGTAAAAGCCGGAGTTTTTTTTTATAGGAAATGATGTAACAAATAAAGTTACAAAAGTTTAGATGTAACTATTGACATTACATCTAAATAGTGATAAAGTACAACTGTCGGATGTAACTAATAATATTACAACAAAGAATACAGGAGGTATTTATCATGCAGAAAGCAGTAGAGTTTTTAAAGGAAAATCCGGTTCAGTATCTGGCAACAGTAGGAAGAGATGGAAAGGCTAAATGCCGTCCATTTATGTTCTGTTTTGAGAAGGAGGGCAAGCTTTGGTTCTGTACCAACAGCACAAAGGAGGTATATAAGGATATGATGGAAAATCCGGAAGTAGAGATTTCTGTTTCGTCACCTGAGTATGCGTGGATCAGACTTGCAGGCAGAGCAGTTTTTGAGAATAACATGGAAGTAAAGGAAGCCTGCATGGCAAATCCAATTGTGAAGGGACAGTATCAGGATGCAGCAAATCCTATTTTTGAAGTATTCTATCTTGAAAACCCACATGGAGTGATTGCCGATTTTTCGGGAAATCCTCCTTACGAATTTTAAATGTTTACATGGGCGAAGAAGTATTGTGTCATAAGGACTAATCTGCATATGGCATGGATAGGACGCCATAGTGGCTGATTCTGAAATATGTTATGAAAAACACTCTATGTTGTTTAGAACAGGAGTGTTTTTTTGTAAGTAAAAGTACTGCAAGTTTTAAATGTAAAAAAAATACAGTAAAATATTTACAAATGCAAGTCGGCGCGTTATACTACACTTATAAACAAAGTTTTTACAATAGCAGACGTACCTTGAAAATTACATAAGGGAAAGAGGGTTAGAGAGAATAAAGGAGGAAACAAACACAAATAAATATATATAAAAATATAGATAAATTTAATGATAAAAATATTGTATATATTCACACAAATGTTATAATGAGCATATAATATAATGCGAGGTGACAAACTATAAACAGTCAAGAAAATTATGAAAAAATTTTTTGAACTGTAAAAATGGGTAACTTTAATAAGCCCTCTGAATACATCGTATTTCAGATGGAAGGAATTAGTATTAATCCGCTTGGGATTAACGAAGTTTCTGTGCATTAAAGTCGATATCTTGCCTCTCCAATGCATAGATGACTCTAATAAGCTTTTGGGCTACATGAGTAATGGCTACTCGATGTGGTTTGCCTTCTCCGCGCTTCTTGGCATAGTAAGTTGCAAATGTCATGTTAAAGCGGATTAATGGTAGACAGCAATTGATAAGTGTATAGCGGAGCTGAGATGATCCACGCTTAACCATCTTACCTCCGTGAGATTCAGTGCCAGATTCATTGATTCCAGGTTCTATTCCGGCAAATGCAAGCATTTGTCCTGGATTAGTGAAGTTAGATATATCACCGTATTCAGAATAGATTACAGCTGCTGATAATGGCCCAATTCCAGGAACTGACATATAGTGAGGATGAACTTCTTCAATTAGCTTGTTGATTTCTTTTTCAATGGTATCAATCTCTTTTACAAGGGATTTGTATAAAGATAAAAGACTGTTCAGCTCTACA
>JBJETA010000168.1:0-27265 GCA_051883075.1 Anaerovoracaceae bacterium | reverse complement strand
ATCATCCTCAAGCAGACTGTTTACAGACATAGTCTTGATGCCTGTCTTTGACTCAACCGGAAGGATACCCATAGGTGAGCCCTCAGCCTTTTCCTTCAGCCCGAATGCTTTCGGAATAGACGGTCCTGTAATGTCCGCATCAAGTATTGCAGTCTTATACTCTCTTCTCTGCATTTCAACCGCCATAAGCGATGTAACCAGGGATTTTCCTACTCCGCCCTTGCCGCTTACAACACCGATAACCTTTTTAACATAACTAAATTCATTTGCAGGCTCAATCAGGCTCTGCGGTGCAGTTCTTTCACCGCAATCTGAGCCGCAGCTTCCGCAATCATGTGAACAACCGCTCATTTTAACTCTCTCCTTTTGTGACATTTATTTTTACAGCCGCATTTACAATCTGCTTCAAAATTTCCGCAAAGCGTATAATCACCGCCTGCTATCGTAAGCACCTTTCCCATAACAAGCACCTCCGACAGCTTTTTCCGCGCATCATTGTAAATGCCCTGAACAGTGGAACGGGCAATTCCCATCTGCCTTGCACACTCCTCCTGTGTACAGCCCTCAAAATCCATAAGCCTTATGGTTTCGTATTCGTCTACAGACATACGGACCGCAGAAAGCTGATTCTGCTCCATATCCAAAGGTCCGAAGCTTTCGTTCGGAGGCATACAGCAGACTCTTCTGAATTTTCTAGGCCTTGGCATAAAGCATGCACCTCCTTTTCACGGTAATGCCCTGTTGCCTGCATCCAGCAGTACATTTTCGGCATATGTTATTTATATTTATATATTAGCACATTTTCGGTATATGTCAATAACTATATTACAAAATCTAAATATTCTTTCCCATATTATATGCTTCCTGAAGGAATTCAGTATGGGCTTTTATATCTCCCACATCTTCCAGCCCGCCGCCGAATACTGTTCCTGCAAGCCCTGCTCCTTCAAAACATCCGGCCCAGCTTTCAACATCTCTCTTTGCGCCCTCAAAAACCTCCGGTGCGGCTTCTTCTGCCGCAGCAAGCAGATATACGTCCTTAAAGTTTGCATTTCCCATATAATAAATAGGAACCATTCTGTCCATGAAGTTTTTTAAGCTTCCGCATACCGTATAAAAATAAATAGGTGTTGCAAAAACCACAGCATCTGCCCTTCTCACATCTTCAATAAGCTTATATGCATCGTCCTTAATCACACATCTCTGTGTTTTTTTACATGACAGACATCCCTGACAGAAGTTAATGTCCTTCTCCCTCAGATAAATCATCTGTATGTAATGCCCTGCCTCTTCGGCTCCTCTTACAAACTCCTTTGCCAGACTTTCCGAATTTCCGTCCTTTCTCATGCTTGATGAAATAACAATGACCTTCTTACCCATTTTATATTCTCCTTCCGCATCTTTATTGTTTTTTTATATTCTCTTTATATTTCTTAATTTAAACTTACGGTATCCGTTAGTCAATATCTGTTTGAATTTCCTTCATTTTTATGTCATTATCCCGAAAAAAATTTTTAATACAAATGTCACAGAAAGTTTTCCTGCACTTTACAATTCTGTGGTACAATAGGTCAACTAAGGAAATTTTAATATATATTGCCGCGGAAGAAGTGTGGTAGAAAGACAGGTGATAATTATGAAAGAAAGAAAAACAAGAAAAGTTACATTTGAAGAAATACAGAAAAGCAGTGAAATTTCCACTTACATAAAAAAGGGTAATGACCTGCTGGGCGCCATAGGCTATACTGAACACGGATTTGCGCATGCGGGCAAGGTTGCCGACAGAGCCGCCAAGATTCTGACAGCACTTGACTATGACGAAAGAACCGTTGAGCTTGCAAAAATAGCAGGCTACATACACGATATCGGAAACTGTGTGAACAGGCATGACCATGCCCAGAGCGGAGCTGTCATGGCATTCCGAATACTTGACCGTATGGACTTTGACGCAGAAGAGCTTGCTGACATCATAGGCGCCATCGGAAACCATGATGAAGGCACCGGCACCGCCTTCAGTCCTATTTCGGCAGCTTTAATACTTGCAGACAAGTCTGATGTAAGAAGAAGCAGAGTACGATACAAAGACAGAAACTCCGAAAGTATGTCCGAGGACATTCACAACAGGGTAAACTATGCCGTACGAAACACAACGCTGAAAATAGACAAAGACACAAATGCCATCATACTTGAAATGGATATTGATACGGAAATAAGCGCAGTCATGGAATACTTTGAGATATTCCTTTCCCGTATGATTATGTGCAGAAACGCAGCACAGTTTCTCGGACTTTCCTTTGAACTGAATATCAACAATACGCGTCTGCTGTAAAAGAAAAGGGATACCTCACATTTGCTTTGGTATCCCTTTTTATTGAGAAAGTAAAATACTATTTTTTCATTTCTTCAAATTACTGTAAAATTTCTGCCGATCTCTGAAGCATAGCCGCTACTTCAGCTCTTGTTGCGCTGTCTTTTGCTGCAAGCTTTCCGTCCTTACCATTGATAATTCCGTTTCCTACAGCCCACTTCATTGCTTCAGCAGCATATGAAGAAACATTTTCGTTATCAGCAAAGCTGTCCAGACTGGAAGTCTTGCTTATGTCTGCCTTGTTATACTGTGCAAACCTGTATAAGAAGCATGCCAGCTGCTCTCTTGTCAAATCAGCACCGGGCATAAATTTATTGCCTTCAAAACCGGTAACAATACCGTTCTGCTGTGCCCATGCAACAGGATTTTCATAATACTGTCCGGCTTTCACATCGCTGAAATCCGCTTTCTGAACTGACGGTTCTCCCGCAAGTCTGTAAAGCATGGTTACAAGCATAGCTCTGTTTGTCTTTGTATTAGGTGCGAAGTTATTACCATCTACGCCTTTCATGATGCCATTGGAAACAACATAGTTTACAGCACCTGCATACCAGCTGTTGCCCTTTACATCACCGAATTCAGCCTTTGCAGGCTTTGCCTGTTCTTCAGTCTGTGGCTGTTCCTCCGGTTTTGTCTGTTCTTCAGTCTGTGGCTTGTCAGAAGTCTGTGGCTTGTCAGCAGGCTTACCTGATGTCGAAGAGTTACTGTTGTGATGTTTATTTCCACCACTTGATACTGTTGCAGTAATTTCTTCAATATCTCCTTCCTGTCCATCATAGATTGCATTGGAAAGAAGTCTGAACTGATGGCTGTTATGAGCCTTATTTACAATATGGTTCGCAAACACTGTTACATCACCCTTGCCAATTTCATCCTGAATAATGAAAGCTTTTCCCTTTACCTCTTCATGGTTTGGCCACCATCCGGCAACATAGAAATCATCCTCATTAGAAATTGTTGCTAAAACAGTTGATGTTTCCGGAACTGTTTCAATCCAGCTGTCTGTATTGTTATACAAATAATCTTTTTCATTATATCTGCTTGTTACAACGCTGTCTGTATACATATCTGCAATCAGAAGACCTTCATAGTAATCTTCAAAGCCACCCATAGCAAATCCGTTCAGTGAGCCATTACTCTGAAGAACCCACATGCCATATCCGCCGATTGCGATGAAGTCTGTACCTTCCTCTACTGCATTCATCATGTCAGATGTTGCTCCGCCTTCTTCATCTACGATTACATCTGCCTTAGTATAATCATCAGTAAGGTTGAATCCCAAGTTCTTAAGGACGAAGTTTACTTCATCACCAAGTCCACATACAACCGGCTTTTCAAGTTCCTTAACAGAAGCCTTTCCGCTGAGTCCTTCCGCTTCCAGATAATATTTGTTTTTAATGGACACAACATCCGATGCCATCACAATAAAGTCTCCCTTATCGAAGTTACTGCCATCCTCATACGCCATATAAACTTTTTTGCCATTATTCAGAAGTTCATTTACAGCCTTAGTTGCATCATTGTTTGTATTTTTAATAACAACCATATTGGATTTTGTAGAAAGCATGGTTGCAGGAATGCTTACTTTCTTTAAAGCTTCTGTCTTTCCCGCAAATGCATCTGACTGTCTGACTTCGTATCTGTCAAAGCCTCTCAGCTGAGGGAAGCACATTGTTACTTCCGCATACATAGCTGAAAAATCAGAGAAGTCACATCCATCATATAAAACAGTATTTGCAAAGCCTCTCTTTGCCTGCTTCATAGGAACTATAAAGCTGCCTGCCGGATAAACTGTATCTCCTGCTTTAACATCAGACTTTAGCTTTTCTACCTTTACACCATTATTAATCAAGAATTCTGCCATTTCATAAGCTGCCAGAGAGTTCTTCTGTAATTTGCCGTCAACCGGTATAACATAATAGTCAGGGAAGAAGTTTTCATTTTCCCCTCTTGGTCTTCCTATCTGTTCTCCTGCGGCATTTACAAACCATGGGTCAACTTCTTCGGCGGCATCAATACCGTTTACGCCTCTTTCATAAATCTTAAGCTGATTTGTAAATAAATGTTCTTTATTATCAAGTGCATATTTAAGTGAGCCTAAACCTGCATACATAAATGCATCTGAAGCTTCCTGATTTAATTCAGGGATTTCAATAGTGTGTCCGATAGCACCGTGAAGTAAGCTCAATACAGCTGCATACATAGGACCGCCGTCGTCCCAGCCATCACCGTAATCATCATAAGGGATGATATAGTGATCATATCTTGAGTTAGCAATACCTGCACTACCCATTGCCTTTGCATGATCGTATCCGCCATCCATGATTAAGTCATATTCAAAGTTAGGTTCATGAGGCGGAGTGCACGGTTCGATTAAGAAATCTGAAACAAAGCCGTGGAAATCATTAAAGATCATAGGTGACCACTTTGCTAATGCTTGGAATACAGTAGCAGTTTCAACCTGTGTCTGATAAGTAACATCTCTGTTAGGGTCAAAGCCTGCTGCTGTAGCTCTGTCATTGTTAAATCTTCCGTCAGGGTTGTTATTTAAGCTGAACAGAATGATATAGTTGTCTAACAATTCCTGTACATCAAGAGTTACTTCTGTAGGTTCACCTTTTTCATAGTTTCCGTAGTCTCCCCCACCCTTTTCAGTAGCTGTTGTTTTAAAAGTTATTTCATTTGCATAAGCAAGCTTTCTAAGCAAGTCAATCTGTGCATCCACACCGTTTGCTTCATCAGAGTGGATATTGTTAAACCAGATTGCAGGCTTATATCCGTCTACACCATTTGCTTCAATATCAGCTAACATTTCTGTTGGATGTTCAAGCATCATAGGAAGTGTTTCATTTAAATAAGTATCTACTGACGCCTTATCTCTTGCAAGAATAACAAATGGGATATCTCGGCCTTCTGCTGACTTTCCAAGAGGTGCATACTTTATATATCTGTCATCTCTTGCTGCGTTTATGATTTCCTGTACAGCCGGCTTTACCTGAGGCTGTGTATGGAATGAATCAAATGCATTGTAGTTCATCTTTACGGATACTGACTTTCCTGATACTGAATCTGTAGCCTTAAGAACATATTCTCCAATCATATCAGGATAATATCTTCTTGGGAATGGCCTTAATGATAAGTTTTCGCTACCATAAGGAAGACCGAATTCAATCTTGGCAGTAATCTTACCATCGGCTAAAGCCGGTGCTTCTTTAACAGTAATGAAAGAAGTCTCAGTTGGCACCGGATTTGATCTTCCATCTCTGCCGGTGTCTGATACTGTCTGCTTCCATTCATCAAGTGCCTTTTCCTCACCTTTTCTTCCGAAAGTAAATTCGATATTGGAAGGATCAACCTCTTCAGCAAAATCTACAGTCACAGTAACTGTCTTTGCCTTAGAAAGTGACAGCTGATCTGTGCTTACTACAAGAGCATCCGTTTCTCTTGCAGGATCGATTTCAACTAAAAGCTTTGTAAGCAATGTTGTGTATGTGTAAAGGCGATCTTCCATTCTTCCGGGATAGTTTTCATCCATGAATTCCATGTTATCATTTCCCGTATGCATGATTTCGCCAAATTTTTCAGTTTCAATGTACCCATCTGAGAAATTGCCGTCATCCTCAAGGATGTCCCAGTTTGTACTTTCAAAGTATAACCAGGTAATACCTAATTCCTTAAATGGACGGTGGTCACTCCAGTCACCTGTTGTTCCCTTTGCATAATTTTCATTTAGACCCTGCTGTGTAACAACCTCCAAATCAAGATCTTCTGCAAGTTCTAATGCCTGCTCACAAAGCCAGCCCTGTCTTCCAAGATTGCCGTAAGCATACATTTTGTCCCCAAACAAGACTGTATCCAGATTAATCATAGCTACAGTATTGTTTATTTCTTCTTCAGTCATCTTTGACGCATAATAGCTTGAACCCTTAACGCCTACTTCCTCTGCACCAAAGGCAACAAACTTAATTGTATATTCAGTGTCAACATCCTTTAGTGCTTCCGCTGCTGCAAGCATTACAGATACGCCTGATGCATTGTCACTTGTTCCGGTAGAAGCTGATACTGAATCGTAATGTGCTCCCACAATAACCTGTTTAGAAGTTCGTCCTTCTTTTACAGCTTCGATATTGTAAGAGTTCCCTTCCTTAACAACTTCCTCTTTAGAATTTGTTTTCTGCCAGTGGAACTCTGTAGAAGCCGGAGCATAGCCCATTCCCTCAAAGACGCTTATAATGTAATCCCTTGCATCATATTCCGACTGTGTACCCGCAATCCTTGCTTCTTCTGAAAGCTTTGTTAAGTGCTTGTACATAACAGATTGCTTTGTTCTATCGATTACCGGACCCGCTGCCCTTTCACCAATAGAAAAAAGTGTTGGGATTTTGGCTTCTTCTGAGCCTTCACTCGCTGTAGCTGCCGGCTGGTCACTAAGGTCTGTTCCATCTGCATAAACTGCAGGAATGCCTGTAGTAACCAGCATTGCACCTACCAGCAATAATGCTAATTTTTTTCTTAACATTATCTTTTTCCTCCTAAATATATTTTTATTTTATCACACAAAATACAGCTTAATTATTTTTAATTTTTTGTCAATAGCAACATTTCTGTATTTTCTTTCGTTTTTTTATTAACATGTATATTTATTCATCATCCGATTATAATCAGTTTTTATTTTGTATACATTATTCTTTATCCAGTTTTATTTCTATGCAAGTTCGCCAATATTTTTTCTTTGTTGTTTTTTTGTAAGTGCAGAAATTTCAAGGCTTTCAAGGGACATTTCAGGCATCATTTGTTGTACTTGTATACAATTTGCAAATTAGTATCATTTGCGGAGCACGATTCAGCAAATTAGTATATTTATAAATTTTCAGCATATTTCTCTCAATTTGCTGCGCTTTTTTAGTATTTTTGTATTATATTGTTTTCTATGCATTAAAAAAGACTGAAGTTTTTTATCAACTTCAGTCTTAATATTAACTTAAGCTTTTATGCAAAATTTCAATTAAAACATCATTTTCTACGCCAGACCCTTTTCCTTTAAAAATCCCAGTATACCGAATAATATAAAGAAGCCCAGATTTACAACTACTACACTGGCTCCTGCAGGAGCAGCAAATACATAAGAAACTATTATTCCCGCAACAAAGCTTACAGGGGAAATCACTGCCGAACAGATAATAACTCCCCTGAACGACTTAATCAGCCGCATGGATGTCAGTGCAGGGAAAATAATAAGACTTGAAATAAGCATAGCACCCATCATTCTCATGCCCAACACCACCGTCACAGCCGTCAGAATCGCAACCAGAGAGTTGTATCTGCCGGCTCTCAGGCCTGTTGCCTGTGCAAACCTTTCATCAAAGGTTATTGCAAAAATCTTATTGTAAAATACCATATACATAATCAGCACCACCGCTGATAAAACAATACTGAGTTTAACATCTTCAGCATTCATTGACAAAATACTGCCAAACATATAGTTATATATATCCGTGTTAATGCCTGTCGTAACAGATACGGCTATTACACCGATGGCAAGCGAGCTTGTCGAAATCAGGGCTATCACCGAATCTCCCTTGATTTTGCTGTTTTCCGACAGCCTTAACAGGAAAAACGCGGCAATCACTACAACCGGTATTGCAAGCTTCAAGGGTGCCATATTCATGGCTGTTGCTATTGCCAATGCTCCGAATCCTACATGTGACAGTCCGTCTCCTATCATGGAGTACCTCTTAAGCACCAGTGTAACCCCTAGCAGTGCGGAGCACAGTGAAACGAGAATGCCCACAATCATGGCTCTTTGTATAAACGGATACGAAAAAAGTTCAATCATCATTTCAAGCAATCATCATTCCCCCTTTTCGCACTCAGTTCCGCCTTCTTTTCCTTCTCAGCCCTGTACTCGCATACCGTACCGAAAAAAGCATTTGTTAAAGTTCCCAAATCAAGTATATGGCTGGCATGATTCATCACACCTTCCATATCATGTGAAATCATCATAATAGTCATTCCCTCACGGTTAAGACCCTCAAGAACCTTGTACAGCTCATCTGTAGTTTCGCTGTCAAGTCCCGACATCGGCTCATCAAGAAACAGGATTTTTTTTGCAGCACACAGTGCCCGCGCCATCAGAACTCTCTGCTGCTGTCCTCCGGAAAGTTCCTTGTAGCACTTCCCTTTAAGTTCAAAAATGCCCATCTTCTTCATGTTTTCCGCTGCGCTCTGTCTGTCCTGACGGTTGTAAAAGGCAATTCTTCCATGCCTGTTTAAACATCCCGACAGAACCACCTCCGACACAGTAGCCGGAAAGTCTCTCTGTGCACTGCTCTGCTGTGGGATGTATCCTATCTCGTTCTGGAGAAGTCCGTCACCGAATTTCAGCTCCCCGCTCAGCGGTTTCTGAAGTCCGAGTATAGTTTTCATCAGCGTGCTTTTTCCCGCACCGTTGTCACCCACGATGCCCACATACTGACCCTGCTCCACCCGGAAATTCAGATTTTCGCGTACATTCCTTCCTTCATACCCTATATTCAGATTTTCACATATAATCAAAGCCATTATTTCAGGGCCTCCTTAAGATTTTTTGCATTTCTCTCCATAAGGCTGATATAATCCCAGCCCTGCTTCAGTTCTTCTCCCGACAGGTTATGGCACGAATGAAACTCCATAAGCTCTGCACCTGTAGATTCACAAATCATATCCGCAGTCTTGTGATTGGAAGATTCAATATAAAAGACAACCGGCACATCATTTTCCTTAACGTAATTTATCAGATATGTCAGCGTTGTTACACTTGGTTCAGTTTCACTGCTGCAGCCCGGAAACGCTGCCGCATAAGACAGACCGTATTCATCGGTAAAATACCTGAACGGAAATCTGTCACCAAACACTACAACATCCCGGTTTCCCTCTGCAACTATTTTTCTGAATTTCTCACTGAGCTTCTTCAGTTTCTCAGTATATACTCTGCAGTTTTCACGGTAATAATCCGTATTTCCGCTATCCTCCGCACAAAGTGCGTCTGCTATGCTCTCTGTTATCATTACAGCGTTTTCAGGAGAAGTCCACACATGTTCATCATATTCAACATCAAGCTCCCCCGTGATGTTTCCATGTCCTGCCGTATGTCCGTCCGCCTCGGTCATTCCCTCGATAACCTCTTCCTGCACAAGATTTACACAGTCCATCATCCTTACAATCTTCATATCAGAGGTATCCAGAGAAGAAATAATATCCTCCAGCCATTCATCCGATTCACCGCCTGTCATAACAAATATATCACAGTTCTGGATTTTAATAATGTCCTGCGGCGAAGGTTCAAAAGAATGACTCTCTGCGCCGGGCGGCAAAAGCATGGAAACAGATGCCCTGTCACCCGCTACATTTACCGCAAAATCATATGCGGGAAAAATAGTAGCCACAATGCTGACGCCATCTTCAACTCCATTATTCAGATTTCCTGTCTGCGTTTCTGCCGAACATCCGAAAAGGCCGAAAGTCATAACACACATGATTGCAACAGCTATAAACTTCTGCTTCTTTATTTTTTTTAAATTAAATATTTCCATTTTTCTACCTCAGCTTACTAATATTATATTATAACTCAAAATCACCTGTTTTCTCAAGTGATTCAGCAGGCATATTCACATAAAACACTAAAAAACCGCTTTCACATAAGAAGTGTCCGCGGTTTTCATTCCATACCCCTTTATCCCTATTCTAGTTTGTACTGCCACATGCGAAATTACACTCGTTAAAATCACATTCGGCGCAGTTCCCCCCACTGCAGTGGTACTCCAGAGCCTTTTTTAAAGCACAGGAACTGCTGCTGTGACATCTTATGATATCCGAATTGCATCTTGCCGCCTCCTGTACAGCTGTGTTCACCAGTTTATGCGATACTGTATTGGTAAAAAGAATAATTAAATCCGGTGAGCCGATTTTTCGTTTAAAATCAGTAGTCATTTTGGCAAAAACCTTTGCTTTATATCCGAAGTCTTTGCAAATCCCCTTATACTGATTCACCATTCTTTCATTTCCGCCAACTATTACAACGCTCATACTTCCTCCATTTCCGAAATTTGCCGCTTATTCAGCCAGCTTCTTTCCGTATTCCCTGCATTCTTCAAGTCCTGATTCATCAGGTGTTTCATTTAAAATCACATATCCGTGCGGAAGCTTTGCTCCGGCACTCAGAGCATCCTCTTCCCAGCTTCTCATCCATTCACCGTCTCCCCAGCCATATGAGCCGAACAGCCCTACATTTTTTCCGTTCAAACCGCCTCTGCAGGCATCATAAAAAGGCTGAAATTCATCTTCTTCAAGCACTTCCACACCCATGGAAGGGCATCCGAGAATGACCGTATCATATGCAGCCATGTCCGCCGCATTTGCTTCACTTACATTTAAAAGAACAACATCTGCACCTGCTCCTTTTGCACCTTCGCAAACAGCTTCTGCCATCATCTTTGTGTTTCCTGTACCGCTCCAATAAACAACTGCCATTTTTTTCATAACTAAGACCTCCATTCTTTCCTATGCCGGACACTTCCTTGTCTTACCAGTCTCCTAGCACGCAACTGTCAGTTTATTAATACTTGCCCCCTGCCCACAGAGTTTTTTATAAACATCTTTGCATTTATCGAATTTTTTAAACATGGAAACAGCTTTTTCCTCTTCGGTGTATACTTTCCAATATCCGCAACAGCGGCAGTTTCTGCCCTTATTTTCTATAAATCCCAGAACATCCCCTATCGGGTAGCTTAAAAACAAGCCTATTTCATGAGGAAACTCTGCAGTTCTGCTTACTAGATTCACTCTTGTTTTCAGAAACCGGACAGTATTTTCAATCTTACCATGTTTGTATCCCTGTTGCTCCAAAAAACTCCTTGCCATGGGACATGAAAGGTCATGCTGCAATCGGTTTTTTCTGTAAACATAAAGCAACAGACTCTTTTCTCTTTCCTTTAAAATTTCCAGATTTACCCCCCTGCTTTCAAGTATGCGGTCCAGAGTCCTGACCTCCTCCCTTGCCTTTTCTATATTTTCAAACTTGAAGTTTACAATCTCTCCTGTTTTTAAATTTGCCAAAGTAGGCGCACAGTTTTCAATAATAAGTTTTTCAAGCATATCTGTCATAACAATCTCCTTCCGAGTTAGTTATAGCTAACCGTCTTCCAAAATAAAAAGCCCTTATCCCGGGCTCTCCGGTTAGCCTATGTTAACTTTCACACGATGAGTTTACCATTGCTAACTCGCAATGTCAATAGCTTTGCTCCAAAACTTTAGAAATTTATTTATCTGCCATTATACGAATGCCTTTATTTTTACCGGAAAATATGATATATTTTTTATGTGTATCAACTGCAATAAAAAAAGAAAGGGAGACTGTTTCATGCTCTATATTGCAAGACAGCCTATTTTTGACCGCTGTAAGGACATTGTTGCCTATGAACTTTTATACAGAAATTCTTCTGATAATGCCGCAAAGGTTGTAGACGGCGACTTTGCGACAGCTTCAGTGCTTTTAAGTTCCCTGCTTGCTTCTTACGAGCAGCTTATCGGCGGCAAACGTGCATTTATAAATTTTACGGAAAACCTTATCAAAAGAGACCTTCCGCAAAACTTTTCTAAAGAACATATAACAATCGAAATACTGGAAAATATAGTTCCTGATGCTGACTTTATAAGCAAGCTGGAGGAATTGAAAGAACAAGGCTATACTCTGGCACTTGATGATTTTACAACAGACTATCCTTTTACGAAGCTGATTGAACTGGTCCATATCATCAAAGTTGATTTTCTTTTAAACACTCCCGAACAACAGGAAGAAATCATAAAAAAATACAGCCGTCCGGGATTAAAGTTTCTTGCGGAAAAAATTGAAACCGCCAAGGATTTCGAAAGAGCGTCAAAGCTTGGCTATGATTATTTTCAGGGATATTACCTTGCCAAACCTTCCGTTTTTAAATATCAGAATCTGAGTGCTTCAGCAGCTACATATTTTGAACTTATAAAAGTTCTGTCTGTTCCAAGTCCTAACTATACACGACTTGCAACCATGATAGAAACAGATGTGGCATTGACATACAAGCTTTTCAAATGTGCCAACTCACCTCTTTACGGAGGCGGCATGAACAAAGTCAGCACAGTTCGTGAAGCATTGGTCCGCCTTGGATTTTCAAATATTAAGCAGGTTATCAGCATGTTCCTTATCAGGCATGTTTCGTCAGGACAGTCTGATGAGCTTGTTGCGATTGCGCTGCAAAGAGCGAAGCTGCTTGAGCTTATTGCCCCTTCCTGCGGTCTTAAGGGAAGGGAAAGCGAAGTTTTTCTTGTAGGACTTTTTTCAATGCTTGATACTCTTACAGGCAAGGCCCTGGAAACAGTTCTGAAGGAGCTTCCTCTGGCAGATGAAACAAAAGACGCAATACTGTACAAGGAAAATGTACTTGGAAAGCCGCTTTCCTTAGTCATCGCCTACGAAAAGGCTGACTGGACCGAATTTGAAAAAATATGCTCAGAGCTTCATCTCAAGCCTGAGTTTGTATCAAAAGCATATGTAGAAGCCATCGAATGGGCTTCGGAAACCCTGCAATACACGGCATAGCGCAAGCTATGCCTTCTTTTTTGGCATATCCCTGTCCTTTCCTAAATATAATAAACTGATACAAAAGGAAAGGATACAATATGAAAAGAACAAAAAAGCCTCTTAAAAGAACCCTTTTATGCTTTATTAGCGTTGAACTGTTCGCCTTCATCATACTGCCTGCACTCATTCTGACACTTACATATCTTTTCAGCTCACTTCCGCCTTTTTCTCATGATAATGACCTGCAGGACGGACAAATACCGACAGGCAGGTTAAAAACTCCCGAAACTATAGCAGTATACAGACACAGCTACGGTGTAGTCGAGAATATTCCTTTTGAAGATTACATCAAGGGTGTTGTCGCCGGGGAAATGCCCGCCTCATTTGAGCCGGAGGCATTAAAGGCACAGGCAGTAGCCGCCAGAACCTACTCGCTTTCAAAATACCTGAGAGGATGTCCGGATGCTCATCCCCAGGCTCCGCTCTGCGATGATACACACTGCCAGGTATACAAGAGCACCTATGAGCTCAATTCCCTTAAAGGTGAAGCATGGATGTCAGACGGTTGGCTGAAAATATGCAGTGCAGTTGATGAAACTGAAGGAGAGCTTATGTACTACAAAGGCAGCCTTGCAGAGCAGCCTCTTTTTCATTCTTCAAGTGGAGGCAGAACCGAAAATTCCGAAGATGTTTTTGCTTCTGCGGTCCCTTATCTCCGAAGCGTCAAAAGTCCCTATGAAGAAGATGCCACTCACCGTGATGAAGAAAAAGTTTTTTCAGCTTCGGATTTTATTAATCTTCTCAATCAAAAATATCCTTCCAGAGGGCTTGCCGCACCATTAAAAAGTGTAAATATTGTTTCCAGAAGTGACGGCGGCAGAGTCGGGGAAATAAAAATAAACGGTATAGCTTATGATGGCCGTGAACTCCGGGAAGCACTGAATCTTTCGTCTGCAAATTTTGAGGTCATATTTGGCAGGAAATCCCCAAACGGGGACATAAAAATCATAAGCACCGGATACGGTCATGGTGTGGGCATGAGCCAGTATGGTGCCAACGGTATGGCTAAAAAGGGCTACGGATACAAAAAAATTCTGAGACATTACTATACCGGTATTTCCGTGTATTAAAAAAACGGCAGTCCATCTGCCGTTTTTTAGTCTTCCACTCTCATGATGTTAGCACCGATTGCCCTGAACTTCTCCACAAACTTTTCATATCCTCTTTCAATATGATAAATTTCTGATATTTCAGTTGTTCCTTCTGCAATCAGACCTGCAAGAACCAGAGCTGCTCCTGCTCTTAAATCCGTTGAAATAACCTGTGCGCCCTGAAGCACCTTTTCTCCTTGAATGATTGCGCTTCTTCCGTCAATCTTTATATTTGCTCCCATCCTGTTAAGCTCTCCCACATGCATATATCTGTTTTCAAAAACAGTTTCAATAACAACGCTTGAGCCTTTTACAGTTGCCAGAAGCGACATGAATTGTGACTGCATATCGGTAGGAAATCCGGGATAAGGAAGTGTTTTTATATCTGTAGCTGTGAGCGGATTTACATCGCCCCTCACTACCATGCCGTCATCAGTTATCTCTACAACCGCACCGCACTCCCTGAGTTTTGCAATAATCGCCTTCACATGGTCAGGTACAACATTTCTCAGCAGAAGATTCCCTTTTGTTATTGCCGCCGCAACCATAAAGGTTCCCGTTTCTATTCTGTCAGGAATAACAGAATGTTTTGCACCGTGCAGCTTTTCAACACCTTCTATTTTAATTGTATCCGTTCCCGCGCCCTTAATTCTTGCGCCCATTCTATTTAAAAGATTTGCAAGATCTACTATTTCAGGTTCTTCCGCAGCATTTTCAAGAATGGTTACTCCCTCTGCAAGTACCGCTGCCATCATAATATTTTCAGTTGCCCCCACGCTTGGAAAATCAAGATAAATGTTATTTCCCACAAGTTTGTCCGCAACAGCCTCTACATACCCGTGTCCTTCTATTATCTGGGCTCCCAGCGCATGAAAACCCTTTAAATGCAAATCTATCGGTCTTGCGCCAATAGCGCATCCTCCGGGAAGAGCTATACGTGCTTTTCCTGTCCTTGCAAGAATAGGCCCCATAGCCAAAATGGAGGCCCTCATCTTTTTAACCAGTTCGTAAGGAGCTTCATCCGCAATCAATTTTTTCATCTGTACGGTTACTTTATTTTCACTAAGTTCCTCTTCAACCTCAGCACCCAAGCTTTCGAGAAGTCTGCACATAACATTTACATCTCTGAGTGCCGGAACTTCGGTAAGTTCACAAACCTCATCCGTTAAAATCGTTGCTGTCATAATAGGAAGTACCGCATTTTTAGAACCGCTTATCGTAACCTCACCTTTAAGCGGCCCGCTTTTCTGAACTAAATATTTAGCCAACTTTCCCTCCAAAATCACACTAATATAGCAAAAATGCCTTAACTATTATACCATTTTTCTAGCTGTTTTCAAGAAGAAATATTACAGATTTAGTTTCTCAAGCTTCTTTTGCATTAACTCTCGGTTTTCACAATAATTAAGCATCGTTTCCCTATTTATTTCACCTGATTTTACAAGTTCAATCAAGCTGCTGTCCATGGAAATCATACCCTCACCTTTGCTCGATGCGATAATCGTATCTATCTGATGAATTTTGTTTTCCCTAATCATATTTTGTATTGCATTGTTTACAAACATTATTTCAAACGCAGGTATTGTATCTCCGTTTTCTACCGGAATAAGCTGCTGTGATATAACAGCACGAAGTACCAGCGATAGCTGGACACGAATCTGAGTCTGCTGGTTTTCCGGGAAAGCATCAACCATTCTGTCTATAGTGTTTGCAGCACCCATGGTATGGAGAGTTGATATGACCAAATGCCCCGTTTCTGCCGCAGTCATAGCAGTTCTTATAGTCTCATAATCACGAAGTTCTCCCAACAGAATAACATCCGGTGCCTGCCTTAGGGCTGCCCTTAAAGCCGAAACATAATCCTCGGTATCTGTTGATATTTCTCTCTGTGTCACGATACTTTTATTGTGCCTATGCAGAAATTCAATCGGATCCTCCAAAGTTATGATATGCGCATTTCTGGTTTTGTTTATTTCATCTATAATACATGCAAGAGTTGTACTTTTACCGCTTCCGGCAGCGCCTGTCACAAGTACCAGACCTTTTTTCATTTCAGATATGTCTATTACCTCTCGCGGTATATGAAGTTCTTTATAATCCGGAAGTTCGAAATTCACAGTTCTTATTACTGCGGCAAGTGAGCCTCTCTGTTTAAATACGCTTACTCTGAATCTTGCGAGTCCTTTTACTGCGAAAGAGAAATCATCATCACCTACAGCATTTATTTTTTCCATGCTTCTTTTTGCCAGAGCATATATCTGTGTAATAATTTTTTCAAGATCATCCGGCAACAGTTTCTCATAACTTTCATTTATATATATCCTGCTATGAATTTTGAAGGAACAGCCTGAGCCGGGAACAAGAAATATATCCGATGCTTCTTTTTCAACTGCATCCTTAAGTATATTTAATATTTTATCCTGATTTTCTTCACTCATGCTACTTTCCCTCCCAAACAGGCATACTGTCATCTATTTTATAATCCTCATTGTTCTGTATTTTCCACACCATTACCTTAAAAAAAAGATCTTTGGAACTGTTTTCGTCATAGTCGTAAAGGCCAAACTTTATTAAAAGCGATTGTTCGTTTACTCCCGGCACCACATAATTTATGCTTTTGTCATCTGTGCTGAAGCTTTTCCCAAACTCTTTTTCAACATTCCGGAAATATTCACTGTTGCTTTCCGACTCAGCGTATATCCTTTTCAGCTTTTCATTTACCTCAGCTTTTATAACTTCTCCCTTACTGTCCATGTCATAGTATGCTTCAACATGACTTTTATTCTTTTCCGCAAGCCTAAAGTCCGCACCCGCCGTGGCAATAGACAACACACTGAAAAGCACCATGCAAAGCACGGTAAAAATCAGTATAAGAGAGCTTGTCCCAAGCTGTATGCTTCTGAATTGTATTTTTTCTGTCTTTTTCATGTCCAATCTCCGCCAGGCACATATTTTTTCACCGTTATACAGCATATCTGTTTTTCATTCTTATCTGTCGCTTTTATAACTGCCGAAAAGATCTCACCTTCTGTCTCCGGTTCTATAATTATACTAAAAGTTTCTGTTCCCGTTTCCAGTGCCTTCGCTTTCTCAAAATCAGGCTTTTTCATCGCCTTTATAGTTTCCGCTGCCGATTGTACTGCCAGCAATGCTTCATTTGTCGTCTGCCCATATCTGCTCAGTGCATCAGATTTTACAAAAGCCTGCACACACACGGCTGCGCATACTGCAAAAAACAGTACGACACAAATAAACTCCATCAGAAAAAGATGTGATTTGCTGAAATCCCCTTTTCTCATATTTCCTCTCCCTGCTCCGTCCTTAAAGTCAAAGTCAAACTCTGTTCATCGCCATTTTTATCTCTAGTGCTGATCAAAAGACTTCCGCACTCCTGTTTTTCAAGCTTCATCTCTTTTAATTCCATGATTTCAAGTCCGTCCTCAAGGCCAAGTCCGCTGCCCGCAGAAGTAAACAATTCTTTTAAGAAACCGTCTTTGCAATAAATCATAGTATTATATTTTCTGTCATTATAATATTCTTCAAGATTAAGAACACTTATACCATCCGTTTCGGTAATATACACTGCTCCAGTCATATCTCCCTGCTTTACCTTGTTTGATATATATGCAAGCGCTGTAGTCTCTCCAAAGCTGTTTTCTGAACGCTCGCCAATATTTTCATACACCTCTGCACCGAATAGAACCGCAGCCAGCGTGCTCATCCCCAATACCATCAAAAGGAGTAGCATAAACAGGATTGAAACCGACTGCCCTTTTTCTGTCTTATCATTTGCCATACTGTATCACCTTATTATCTCACAAACGGTAATGTCCGGCATTACATTAGATGCAAAGCCTTCATAAAAAACCGCATATTTTTCTTCATCAATCTGAATTCCGTAATTTTCAACCAGGTAATCAACTGAAGACGGATATCTTCCTTCAATGGCATAACATTGAACCGTAGCGCGCCTGATTGCTTCCCGAAGAGATTTCGCTCCTTCTGCCTCTGTTTTTTCGCCAACATCCGTTACCGCAAAGCAAAAGAAACCTATAATAATCAGGAAAAGTAACACGGAAAAAATGTTCTTTTTCATACTTATACCTGCCTTTTATATGCCAATTGATGCAATAATACCAACAAGCGGCATCATTACAGACATAAGAATCATTCCAACCACTACAGCCAAAAATATAACCAGTGTAGGTTCAAATCTTGAAATAAAATTGTCCACAGCATCATTCACCAGGTTTTCATATTTTATTTCAAGTTCTTTAAATACAGTTTCAAGTTTTCCCGCTCTGTTTCCAACATTTATAAACTGCATATCCATAGCATTGAACAGTCCTGTCTCTTTCAATGCCTCACTCATGTTCATTCCCAGTTCAAGTTCTTCCTTGCAGTTTTCCAAAGATTTTTTTATTTTCGGCATGGAAACCATTCTGCCTGCCATTTCTATACCCTCTTCAAGTTTCATACCGCTTCTTAAAGAAAGTGACAGTACAGCAGCAACTCTTCTTTTCGCCATGGCTGAAGCAATATTGCTTTTTTCTTTGATAACTGAAAGAATTTTTTCAGACCACAACATATTACGACTTTTTTTGCAAAAAAAAGCCATAAGCCCTGTCACAACTACTGCAACAGCAATGACCGCAATAACACATCCGCTGAAAACATTTCCAATAAATACAGCCTGTTTTGTTATAGGTGAAAGTTCAGTTCCAAGCTGTCTGTAAACACTTTCAAATACAGGCATTACCTTTCCGGTTATGACAAACAATACAATCATAAGCATAAACACCATGATAATAGGATATGTAAGTGCATTTTTTATGATAACAGATATCCGATGTTCCCTGGCGTAATAGTCCGATAAAGAGTTCATAACTTCTTCCAGGGTTCCCGTTGCAAACCCTGCTCCTGCCATTTCGACCATATAATCAGGGAATTCTCCGGTTTTTCTCATCGCTTCTTCGAGAGATTCCCCCATTTCCAAATCGGTAGCCATGCCCTGAAGCATGTCTTTCTGCTTATTTGATTCCGAATCCTCTGCCATAACAGCAAATCCGCTCTCAGGGGTAATACCTGCGCCCAGAAGCAGTGCCGACTGCATGGCAAATTCCGATAGTTCTCTTGCCTTCATAGAATTTCTCCGTTTTATAGTTTAAATAGGGATAAATACGTTAATATTTATCCCTTACATAAAGTTCATATTCTTAATACGCATATTTTGCCTGATAATTTGACGGATTGCTTATATATTTTAATATTGCTTCACTCTTCTTTCCTGATGAAGCAAATGTAGGGTCCATCATCTGCCATTTCTTTCCATCAAAGAAAATCATTCCGTCTACCCAGCCGGTTTCTTCAGTATATACATTTATCCATGCATGATAAACATCTCCTGTATACCCTACCACAAGTTTACATGGTATGTTCTGTGATCTGAGCATAGACGCCATAACCGCCGCATAATCAAAGCATATGCCCTTTTTAGACTTCAATATGCTGTCCACATTAGGAAGATATCCTGACTGCACACTGTTTGCCTTTGCCGTATCATAAGTAAAGTTGTCCACAGTATAGTCATATATAGCCTCAACCTTAGTTATATCATCAGTTAACTTTGAGGTAATATCAGCCGCTTTTTTTACTACTTCGCTATTAGCTGTAAAGTTTACATACTGATTAGGATATAGGAACGGAAGGTATTGATTTGTAAGCGTTACATTTATATCCTGTGCGAATACCTGTGCATACTTCGTTCCGGACAGATTTTCAAATACTTTCACAGAATAAACACCATTTCCTTCTGTCAGCGGAAATACCTCGTAGGCTTTTCTTGAATTAATATTGTATGTGTATGTGGTGCCTTTCGCTTTCGTTATCTGTATCTTTATTTTTTGATTACTTCCATCATATTTTGCCATCACATATCCCTGTGAAGCATTTGAAGCATCAAGTGTTACACTTTCACCGGTGTATACTGTTTTTCCGGACGCAGTCGGAGTCAGTATAGATGCAGTCGAGTTTGCAAGAGGAAGCTGATCTGCATTCATTTTCGCTTCACTCTGTGCCGTTCCGCAGACTCCCCAAAACATGGCGGCACACATTATTCCCGCTACAAACACAGCAATCTGCTTTTTAATCATAATACTCTCTCCCTTCTCTAAAAGTTTTTAGGATCAAGCGGCAGAAGCTTGTAATGCACTATGACCTTTTTGCTTACCTTGTAGTCATTGTACGCTTTTTTAACTCTTGCCGCAACTTTCTTACAATCCTCATATTTTGCATCAGGCAGCATAACAACATATTGTGAGCTGCTGTACCGTGCAAAAACATCACCCTTTCTGAGGGTATATCCTATAGCTTTTTTCAGGCTGTCCATAGCCTCAGATAAAAATTTTATGTCCGGTATATCATCGGCACTGTCCGTAAGAGTGCACAGCATGATGTATATCGACTCACCGGTTCGTCCCACGCGTCTTGCTATGAACCTGTATATATCTTTAAAAATCTGGTATTCGCAGAAATAACAGCATTTAGATTTTCCGCCTTCATTCAAATCCTCTTTTATTACCTGCAAATCGGTTTCCACACTTTTAAGAGTCTTAATTATATCTCTGTACAAAGCCCTGAGTTCCTTTGAAGGATTTACACCAAGCTCATCGTAAAGCTTTGATGTAATAGTTTCATATGCCTCAAGGGCCTGCTTATGTTTTCCAAGCTTTATAAGAGAATAAATATATATTTTATAAATCAATTCATCATATTCATCAATAGCTATCGCTTTCTCACACACCGGAAGCATGGGCTCAAAAGCTTCCTTTTCCTTAAGTATGTTAAACAGCGACGTAATACATTCCGTGAAGATTCTGTGATAGTAAACCGACAGATTCACTGCCCATCCGTCGTATTCAAACCCCGGCAAAAAATCACCGCCGTAAAGATTTATTGCTCTTGTATACAGATTCTCCGCTTTTTCCGGATTTTCCTTTTCCGCACATGCCTGATTATATACTTCATTAAACTCTTCCATATCTATGGAAAAGTCCAAATCATTGTTCCAGCTGTATGTGCCTCCCTGGGGCACTATATAGTCATCCTTAGGCATACCGCTGTCAGAAAGAAGCTTTCGCAACCTGTATGCCAGATTCTTGACAGCTTTCTGAGGGTCATTGCTCCTATCGTCTCCGCACAGCAGTTCAGGGAGCTCGGTTATGCCAAGTGTCCTGCTATGATTCGCAAGCAAATAACCAAACAGGGTCCATACCTTATGAACCTTGCCTTCATCCTGAAGTACAATAGTTCCGTCACACTCTACCGCAAATCTGCCAAGCATATATATTTTAATTTTTGCTTCCGAACCATTTGCCATTACATCCCTCTCTCAATACACTTTCAATACATTATAGTTAATTATATTATATATTTTTTGCCAAAATTTTTCAACAGAAAAAAGAGCTATAGACTCTTTTTCGTTTACAGCCGCTGTGTGGCTTTCTTAACTGGTCTATAGCTCATTTCCTCGTTTTTATTTTTCTTCTTCTCTTCTTCTCATCAGAGCTCCTACACCCATGATAACTGCACCTGCTGCCAGGAATCCTGCTGCACCTATTCCACCTGTCTTAGGCAGATTGCCCAGCGGAATCTTTTCATCCTCTATAATCTGTTCTTCATTGTTTTCCGGTATGCCTGCCAGAGGAACTTCGTCATCTGTTATGATAGCAGTTCCGTCTCCCAGAGGAACATCTTCTTCAGAAATATTTACATCTGTACCGGGTACTGTAGGCGTTGTCGGTCTGCTTGGTTTTCCGCCTCCTCCGCCACCGGGTCTTGAACTTACAGTCCTTTCATAGATTACCGTCATTTCATTTTCTCCGGCATTGTAGTAAACTGTCATTCCTTCGTCTGAAGTCTTTCTTTCAAATCCTGATTTTACGATTTCCTTTGCGGTAAACTGCTTTTCTTCCTTGTTCCATGTTCCGTAATCATCATTTCCAAACTTTGTGTTTACATCATCAATTTCTTCTGTAGTCTTGTTTGTGTATGAATCATATGTTCTGTATACATGGTTTATCTTCATTGTAACATTTTCACTTGCGTCATATTCGTAAACGTAGTTAAGAACTATTACGTTAGGATTGTCTGTGTCCGCAAGCTGCAGATATGCTATAGTTCCGTTTTCAGGTGATGCATCCTTAAATGTATATACAAGAGCATTTTCACCCTCACCGTATTCGCATCTCTTTTCAGCAATAAACTTATTGCCTACCCATGCCTTTTCAGCCTTGCCCTTGAATACTTCTTCATAGCTTCCTGCAAGAACTCCCGGAAGCATTTCTTCTGTTTCAGTCTTGCTGTCAGGCACCAATCCGCTTACATCATGTTTATAGTAGTTGTGAATAACCTTTACAACTGTATCCTTTCTGCTGTCAATCTTCTGTGTATAGTAGAAGTTAATTTCATTTTCGCCTTCAGCCAACGTTATTGTGTAATTTTCACCGTTGAAGTCTGATGTTGCCGTTGCTTTATCTAGCTCATATGTTGAATTTCCTTCGTCATCGGCTTTCAGATTAGGTACACCTGTAAGTGTCTTTGTTGCATAGCTGCTTCCTGCCTGTGATACTACAGTATCCAAAGTATATTCCTTGTCATTGCTGTCATTCCAGTCTAATGTTCTGTAGTAATGATTTACCTTCCATGTAGCACCTACGCTGTTGTCTGTTTTCTTTGTGTAGTAATAATCAACAACAACCGCTGCATTTGATACAGTCATGATTATATCGTTTTGGGCATCCTTTGTATATGATCCTTCATCAAGTCCCGTTACAGTAACAGTGCTGAAAGTGTATCCTGCTTCGTTTGCAGAAGCCTTCGCGGCTTCTCCCACATATTTTGTAATTGCAGGTATTGTCTTATCATCTGTTGTTGTACTTGCTTCTCCTACACTGTTTATTGTCTTGTGTGAGTAGTGATGGTTTACAGTTACCGTAGTTGTAGGCAGCGGTGTATTTACCGAATACTTGTATTCAAGTGAATTTCCGGCTTCCTTGTCCGCCAGTGTTATTTCCTGACCCGGATTTGCGCTGTCCGGAGTATATGTTGTTCCTTCATGGACAGTTCTCAAATCAACAGTGTACTTTTCTCCCACATAAACATTTTCCGGAAGAGTCTTTCCTCCGTCAACTGTGAAATCAGTTACAACTGCAACAGTTTCGGCTTCTTCTGTTCCGTAGTATCCTGCCACTCCGTTTAAAACGCTCATAACTTTGTTTATATACCTGTGGGCAACATTAAGAACTGTAGCCTTCAGATCACTGTATTCTCGTTCATAAACGATTTCTATCGTAGCATTTGTTCCCGGTTTCAGAGTAACACTTTCAGGTACATTTTCACTCTTTACACTGTAGCTGTTGCCATCATAGCTGTCATGAAGGGTAATGCCAAAGCTGTCTCCTGCCTTACCGCTATAGCTGTCTGTGTCACTGTCAACTGTTCCCGTATAATCAGTAACATCCTTTGTAACAACTTTTCCGTTTTCAACTGTTGTCAGCTTAGTGATATAAGTGTGCTTTACTGATATGTCAGCTGATGTTCTGTTGTCTTCCTTTGCATCATAATAAAGGTTAATTACATTTTCATCTTCATCTGCACTCAGTACAAGCTGCGCATCTGTTGTAGAATCTTCTGCGTTAAAGATGTATCCCTTGCCCTTGTAGGATCCGTTTTTATCCGCAGTGTATACAAAGCCTTCATAAAGCTTTTCTTCCAGATCCCCAATCCTTATTTTATCGATTGTTTCTGTCTTTCTTCCGTCTTCCTTTACAACATCCTGAACCTTAGAGTCTATAACATTGCCCTCATCATCCAGTACCTCTACATATTCCTTATCATACGTTCTGTAGATATGGTTTACTGTAACACTTGTTGCCGCAGGCTCTTTTATCTGATGATATTCAAGAACAACTTCAAGAGTTCCTGTTTCCAACTTATATGCCTTAAGCTTTCCTGCATTTAGTGAGTCTGCATTGTAAGTTATTCCGTCTTTTACAAGCTGCTGTGACGGAGTGAAGATTTCTCCAACGTAGTAATCATTGTATTTTTCTTCTACAGTTACCGGTGTTTCAGGTACTTCTGTTACAAGCTTTCCATCCACAATCTTCTTTTCTGTCAGATAATAGTTGTGCTTTACAATTACCTTTGCAGGGTTAAGCAAAGTTTTATCTGCATGCTTTACAAAGGTCATGTTTATAACATTTCCGTTTTCTGCAAGCTTAAGCTCAACCTGCTTCTTATCTTCATTGTAAGTACCCTTATCTGTACTTTCAAAGTCATATCCGTTTTGAATTTTATCAACAGTGGATACCGCATAAACAGAGTTTGCCTTTACATTGCTGTCACTTGCAACTTCCTGAGGTTCACCTGTTGTAAATTTTTCCTCATATCTTCCTGTTTCATTAAGTGCCCAGTATCCGTCTTTATAAATGGCATTTGCCACTACAGATGTTGTTTTTCTGTTATCCTGTGTTCCGTCGTAGTAAAGCTTAATTGTAGCTCCGTCCTTTGGTACAGTGATGCTTTCACCCGGTTCTGCCTTTGTGAAGCTGTAGTTTACAGAATCCAGAGTGGATATCCTTTCAGCAGTAAAGCTGTCTCCTACATACAGGCCTTTTTTCTGTACTGTATTTCCCAGGATATACTCTTGTGCCTTTACTTCAGTGCCGTCTTCATTGATAACATCTGTTTTATAGTAATGTTCTACTGTAACATCAGCAAGAAGAGGCTTATAGTACAGCTTTATAACATCGCCTTCTTTTCCTGCTGTTATCTGAAGTATGCTGTCACCTTCAACAAAGTAATAGTTGTCATTTTTATATTCATCCGCATAGCCTGCAGGTGCATTTACCTGTGACCAAAGCTTTGCTTTCTGGTTGTCTGTCACCTTTGTAGGTTTTTCAGGATAAGCCTTGCTTTCCTTATTCCACTTATAGTACTCTACTCTGTACTCTACTTCAGGTACTATGCCTTTAACTTGTGGGATAGTAAAGTTTACAGTCGTAGGAGCACTTTCATTTCCATACTGGAAAGTAAGGGTAGTAACACCGTTTGTATCGTATGCTTTATTTTCTTCAAAGCCCTGTGCGGCAGTGTCCAGCTTAATCCTATATGAGTATTCGTATGTCTTAACTCCGTCTGAAGATGTTTCAGCTGCCTCTGCAGGCTTCCATGTCAGTGTGTTGCCCTCAAAAGTTGTGTTTTCGTCAAGTGTATTTTCTTCGTCAAACAGTATGAACTGTCCCATAGGGTCTGTTACTGTCATGCCTGAAGCTCCTACTGAGCTTTCAATGTTCTGGTTGATGTCCTTAAACACCTTAAGCAGCTCTGAAAGATTTCCTGCCTTGTAGTTTTCAGTAACACCTACTGTTCCTTTGAGCCATTTTATAATGTTCTTCGTTCCCTCTCTTGGTTTAAAGACTCCGCCTTCATAACCACTTTCACTGCCTGAATAATAGTCAAATACATCATTGTCAAAAGCATAAGTTATTGTATATGTGTCGGCTCCCATGTTTTTAATTGCTGAAACAATTTGAGGAAGCTCATCCATATCCGCCTCGTTTGCATAATATCCACTTTCCAAATCTCCAAGTACATAAGTCAAAGAATCCTTTGAACCTATTGATTCAGAAGTAGGTATTCCATCAGTCAGCATAACAACGCTCTTATTTGTGATACCATAAATACTGCCTCCTGATTTAAGTCCGTCTGTCATAAGGTTTTTAGCAAGATACATACCTGCTTCCATATTAGTTCCGCCATCATCATATGCGGTTTCTGTTATAGTCACAGAATGCGTATGTTCTTTTGATTTGTCCTTATTATCTGTTGTAAAAGAACAGCCCTCATACTGACATACATAGTTTTTCTTGCCTTCCTTTTTCATGAAGCTTCTGTTCTCTACCTTTTCTCTTTTATATTCAAACTTGTACTCAACACTATTTACCGCCTGCTTTGCCGCATCTGAAACTTTATTGTTTCCGCCGTTTGCATCAACCCAGCCCGTAACAGTCTTTCCGTTTGTGCCGTATTCCACAACAGCAATCATTCGCTTGGCACTGCCTGCACCTTTAAATTTATTTTAAAAGTGTCAGCCTCTCCCGTAACCTTTTCCACTGTTTTGCTTACGCTTACAGCTGCCTGGTCGAAGTTGCTTACCTCATTGCCATTTTTATCATAGTAAAGCGTACCGCCTTCATAAACCACACTTGCTGTATTCTTTTCGCTTTCTGCAAAAGCAGTTGCAGGAATCGAATACGCAAATGCTACAAACATTGCAAGAATGAAAGCTATAATTCTTTTATTCTCAACTCTGTTTACCAAGTTCATTTAACTTCCTCTCTTTCTTCACTCAAAATTCTATATCGGAAACACACTCTTAGATTGCATTATCCTCTGCTTCAATAACTTCAGCCTCATATCCCTGAGCACACACCTCGTCAATATACTTTATAAGCTCCAGTGCACTCCTGAATTTGAAAATCTGTTTCTTTTCAACCCATCTGACAGTTCCCTGCCAGCTTGCGTTCTGTCTGAAGTTTATGTTCAGTATAAATGTGGCTTTATTGCCCTTTCTGCTTTCTGTATCAAAATTTCTCATCTTGCTTAAAACTCCCTTTACCTGTTCCTTGTTCATTACTTTCTTATTTTCGGGCTGCTTTGCCGCACGGTTTTCGTTCCATGCCATAGGACAATTCAGCAAATCGCATATTTCATCTATCTTTACAAGCATCTGCGGTAAATCTTCAAATGAAATATCGCTGAATTGTTTAGCGCCCGTATACACCTTACCCGATAATGCTCCGTTCTTTTCTTCATCTATGCATATTAAATAACTGGGCAGAAAAGAAGAAACAATCGCTTTTCTTTCTTCCATCCTTACTCCTTTCTTTTTCATCTTATGTGTGTATTATCACATATCAAGGTCACAAAACGGTCACATTACGCTTTTCTGTTAAAATTTTTTTATTTATTTTTATTCAGTTTTCGTGTTTTTTTAAAAAAACAGAATAACCGATACAATCTGTACCGGTTATTCGTTTGGTTAGAAATTATTTATTTATACTTTACTTGCACTCTCTGATTAGTCATCCT
>JBJETA010000167.1:0-6485 GCA_051883075.1 Anaerovoracaceae bacterium | reverse complement strand
AACTGTAAGGATTTCCATCCGCCATTTCTGCGGCCTCCTGCCGGTTCATCACATCATACGGAAGTGAAATAACTTTGTCCGCATACGCTTTTCTAGGTCTTATTGCTTTAAATGCTCTGAGTACTGCCATTTGCTTACCCCCTGTTTTTCTTTTTCTATAAATTTATTATTCTGATGATTTCTTCCGTAACTTCCTCTATGCCCATGCCCGTTGTATCCAGCTCTATGGCATCTTCTGCCTTTTTTAAAGGATTTAACGCTCTTGTCGTATCGTTGTGGTCTCTCTGGATAATGTCCTTCAAAACCTCTTCATAAGTAACCTCTGCACCCTTCATTGAAAGCTCACGGTATCTTCTTTCAGCTCTTTCTTCAGGCGATGCTGTCATAAAGAATTTATATTCAGCATCACGCAGTACATTTGTACCTATGTCTCTTCCATCCATGACAACACTTTTTTCCTGCCCCATCTGCCTCTGCAGTGCCACAAGCTTTTCCCTCACCTCAGTAACGGCAGAGCACAGTGATGCCATCCTGGAAGCTTCAGGTGTACGAATCTGCTCATTTACGTTTTCTCCGTCAAGCAGTGTATTTCCTCTGCTGAAATCAATTGTTGTATGGTCCAGTACACTTTTCAGTTCTTCTTTGTTTTCAAGATCTACGTCGTTTAAAATCTTAAGCTTATAGCCTGCCGCCCTGTACATGGCTCCTGTATCAATATAGTCAATTCCAAGCTGTTCTGCAATTTTCTTTGCTATGGTGCTTTTTCCCGCACCGCTTGGTCCGTCAAGTGCTATCCTTATCTTTCTGTTTTCTGAAATGCTCATTTATCTTACTCTCTTTCCGTTGTCCAAAAGTTTTTCTATCTCTGCCACAAAAGTATTTACGTCGGTAAACTGTCTGTAAACGGAGGCAAATCTGACATAAGCAACCTCGTCAAGCTTTTTAAGCTGTTCCATGATAAGTTCGCCTATAAATTCACTTTTGACTTCCTTTTCCATAAGGTTGTTAAGTCCTCTTTCGATTTCATTTACAACCTTTTCAATCTCTGCCATAGGCACAGGTCTTTTTTCACAAGCCCTTATGATGCCGTTCAGAATCTTATTTCTGTCAAAAGCTTCTCTTCTTCCGTCCTTTTTTACAACCATGAGCAGCATTTCCTCAACCTTCTCATAAGTTGTAAAACGCTTGCTGCATCTGTCGCATTCCCTTCTTCTCCTGATTGCACGCTTATCTTCAGTAGGCCGTGAATCAATGACTTTAGTGTCGGGATTTTCGCAAAACGGACATCTCATATTGCCACCTCCATACCATATACATATTGCTCATCCTGTATTTTCCGAGATATGTTAAATATAAATACAAAATATTTATTGTATCAGCTATATTTTACTATATATTGTATGTTTTGCAAAGAAAAATTAAACTATGAGCGTTTCCAATTCTACAAGAATTACGTCGTCCCCTATCGTTTTTATATTTTCCCAGCGGATTACATAATCCTCCTCATTTCTTCCGAATATGTTAAAGAAGTTTCTTGGAGGAGGTATCACTATTCCCTCTATGCTTCCCTCCTCCAGATTTATTTCAATATCACTGACATACCCCATACTTCGTCCGTCATAGATATTTATAACTTCTTTGTTTTTCAGTTCTTCAGTGCTTATCATATCAAGGTCCTCCCGGTCATTTTCTGTCTTATGCCGATGTATTCACAACAGCCTGTACTTATAAAACTATATGACCATGACCTCTTTCTTATACCTGATTTAAGGAAAGCTTTGAAAAGTATTTCCTTGTTTCGGCAACGATTACACCGTTCAGTGCCAATATAGCTATCAGGTTAGGGATTGCCATCAAACCGTTCATAATATTTGCAAGGGTCCATACAGCCTCAAGAGTAAGGAAAGGACCTATCAGCACAGCCAGTATGTACAGCCATTTATAGCACATAATAGCCTTTCTGTTTCCCTTTGTTAAGTATTCAAGACATCTTTCACTGTAATAATCCCATCCGAGGATAGTAGTGAATGCAAAGAATGCAAGACACAGCATCAGAATACATGAACCTGCCTGCTGGCTCCACGGAAGTCCATCCGCAAATGCCTTGGCTGTAACATCAACACCGTCAAGTCCGCATTCCCATGCATCCGTAACAAGGATAGTAAGACCGGTCATAGTACAGATAACGATAGTGTCGATGAAAGTTCCCGTCATAGATACAAGTCCCTGTCTTACAGGCTCCTTTGTCTGTGCTGCAGCCGCTGCAATAGGTGCACTTCCCAGACCTGCTTCATTTGAGAAGATACCTCTTGCCACACCTTTCTGCATAGCCAGCATCATTGCACCCAGTGCTCCGCCTCCTACTGCTCTCAGCCCGAAAGCACCTTCAAATACTTCCTTCACTGCAGCAGGAATGTCCGAAGCATTATATATAAGAATAGATACGCATGCGGCGATGTATGCAATTGCCATAAAAGGAACAACAATAGTCGCAACGCTTGAAATTCTCTTTATTCCGCCTATGATTACCAGTGCTGTTGCAACCGCAACCGCAATCGCCGTAAAGACAATTACGATTGAATACTCTGCTCCGAACACACTTACAAGCTGCTCATTGTCAGGATCAAAAAATCCCCTTGTTGCAGATGCAATTCCGTTTACCTGTGTGATAGTACCTATACCTAACAGACCTGCACCCATACCGAATACGGCAAACAGCTTTGCCATCCATTTCCATTTTTCTCCCATACCTCTTTCTATATAGTAGAACGGACCTCCAAGGACATGTCCTTTGCCGTCAACACTTCTGTATTTTATAGCCAGAACTCCTTCGGCGTATTTTGTTGCCATGCCGAAGCATGCTGCAAGCACCATCCAGAACAAGGCCCCCGGACCGCCTGCAACTACCGCTGTTGCCACACCTACGATATTTCCTGTACCGACTGTGGCAGCCATAGCTGTACATAAAGCAGCAAAGCTGCTTACCTCACCGACTCCGCCTTCTTCATTTCTGACCATATACTTTAACGCCAGCCCCAAACGTCTGAACTGCAGCAGCCCCAGTCTTGCCGTAAGCAGGATACCTGTACCCATGATAAGCACAATAAGGGGGATGCCCCACACAATTCCATCGATTTGAGTTAAAATTTCAGTAAAATTTTCTAACATGTTTGTTCTCCTCTCACATTTCAATAAAAATAAAAAAAGTCGATTTTATCGACTTTCCAGAGAGAAACAAATAGTAATTCAATTAAATCAAACTAACTATATGCCCTGTCCTTTTGCCTGAGAGATAAGCAAGCTCATCACACTTGCCGTACACCTTCGGCGCCCTTTGGGACTCTCCAGAGAATCATAGCTTCATTTCCGTATATGTCCTTTGTTTTTGCCGGCTGTAACAAATACACATACACCTGATGATAAACTAATGGATTTATCATACCATACATTTTTTCATTAATCAACACTTTTTTGTTGCTATTGAACATTATTTTTTCATTTTTTTGTTAAAATTCACATTTTATTGTCATTCCATAATAAAAACAACACCGGAAGCTTTTCTCCGGTGCTGTCACAAGTTCTTAACCACTGCTGTTATTGTTGTCTACTGAACCTTAATCTTGGCATTTTCAACTGCAAAATCAAGAATTTTTTCAAGCAGGAAGCTCTTTGCCAGATTATCCTTGCCTGCATATTCTTCAAAGGACATGCCGTACATGCTCTTGAATTCTTCCTCATCAGTAATGCCCTGGCTTTCCATAAGCTCTTTCAACGCAGCCTTATATTCTGATTTAGATAAAGTGATGCCTTCTTTTTCAGCAATGCTGTACATAACCATTTCCTGGGCAACTATAGCCTCAGCATACTGCTGCTGATACTGATTGTAGGCCTCTTCATCCATTCCCGTATACAACTCGATAAATTCCATCAGATCCATCTGATACTGCTCAGCATAGGATTCATAATATTCCTCATTTATCTTCTTTGTCTTTTCTACCATATCTTCAGGATATTTTTCTATCTTCGATCCCTCCATGATAGCTGTCCACAGCTGATCCTTAACACTGTTTTCCGCAGCTGCCTGCTTCTGCTCTTCAAGCTCTTTTCTTATGCTTTCTTCATAAGCCTCAATACTCTTTGCATTGCTGTTTGCTTTTACAAACTCAAGATTATACTCTGCTTCTTTTGTTTCCATGATTGCCTTGAGTTCTACAGAGAAAACAACAGGCTTTCCTGCAAGGTCTGAATTCCAGTAATCATCAGGGAATGTTAAATTTAAATCCTTCTTTTCCCCAACCTTCATACCGATAACACCGTCATCAAATCCGTCAATATAGCCGCTGCTTCCAAGGGTAATGACAGTACCTTCATCTCCGGTGCTTCCTCCGTCAAAAGTTTCACCGTCAATTTTTCCCGTATACACAATCTTGACAGAATCACCCGAAGCCGCAGTACCTTCCGTCACTTCGACCTGTGTACTCGCTGCTTCAAGCCTGCTTGCAATTTCAGCCTGGACTTCTTCGTCCGTAACCTTTACTTTATCCATAGTGGCTTCAAGATTGATATAATCTCCTACTGTTACATATTCAGCCAGATTTAAATCCTTGTAAGGATTTTCAAACTCCTCCGCACCGCAGCCTGCCAGAGCAAAGGTCATTGTAAGAGCCATTCCCAAAGCCGCAAGCTTTACTGTATGTTTCTTTCCTCTAATCATTTTTTCCATGCCTTTCTTAATATATTTAACTGCCTTTTTTACAGTCCATACCTGTTGATTATATTACATCCGAAGCTAAAATAAAAGATTTTTCACAGAAAAATCATATTGGAAATATACTGCGTTACACATACCATACTTTTAAATATATTTTCGCATACTTTTAAGAGCATTTTTTTCCAGACGGCTCACCTGAGCCTGGCTTATGGATATTTCCTCCGCCACCTCCATCTGCGTTTTTCCTTCAAAAAATCTCAGATTCAGTATCTTTCGTTCTCTCGGCGTAAGCTTTTTCATGGCCTCAGATAAAGAAAGATTTTCAATCCACGTATTTTCGCTGCTTTTGCTGTCTTTCACCTGATCCATGACATAAATGGCATCGCTGTCATCATGAAATACAGGTTCAAACAAAGATACAGGCTCCTGAATAGATTCAAGTGCCAGTACAACTTCCGTTCTTTCCATCTCTGTTTCTTCCGCTATCTCGGTAACCGTAGGCTCTCTCTGGAGCTTTACGGCAAGCTTCTCTCTTGCCTGCAGTGCCCTGTAAGCCGCATCTCTCATGGAACGGCTTACCCTCATGCTTGAATCATCTCTCAGATACCTTCTTATCTCACCCATTATCATAGGAACTGCGTAAGTTGAAAACTTTACGCCGTAATCCATATCAAAGTTTTCCAGAGCCTTTATCAGCCCTATACACCCCACCTGAAACAAATCATCGGGATTTTCTCCCCTGTTGTTGAATCTCTGTAGCACGCTTAACACAAGCCTCAGATTTCCTTTTAAAAATTCTTCCCTAACCTCTTTATCTCCCCCCTTGATAGCCTTAATCATCTCAATCATTTCCGCCTCCTTGTAAACAGGCAGCTTTGCCGTATTTACACCGCAGATTTCAACCTTGTACGCCATAAATAAGGTCCTCCGAATCCCTGTCATACCCCTTTTCTGACAGTAAATTTTACTACTTTATTTATGTACTGAAACAAGGCAGTTTATACTCTCCTAGCCCAGCTTTTTTATTTCCTTTCTCAATCTGCCGATTATCTTTTTTTCCAGTCTTGATATATATGACTGCGATATTCCCATCCTGTCAGCCACCTCTTTCTGCGTCATTTCCCTGCCGTTGGCAAGCCCGAAACGCATCTCCATAATCTGCTTTTCCCTTGTGCTGAGTTTTTTCAAAGCATAGCACAGCAGATTCCTGTTCACTTCTTCTTCAAGATGGCAGTATACAACATCATTTTCCGTCCCGAGAATGTCCGAGAGCAAAAGCTCATTTCCGTCCCAGTCCACATTGAGAGGCTCATCAAAGGACACCTCGCTTTTTGTTTTGTTGTTGCGCCTTATATACATGAGTATTTCATTTTCTATGCATCTTGATGCATAGGTTGCAAGCTTGATGTTTTTGTCCGCGTCAAAAGTATTCACTGCCTTTATCAATCCTATGGTACCTATGGAAATCAAATCCTCAATGTTTATTTTCGAGCCCTCAAATTTCTTTGCAATATACACCACGAGCCTCAGATTTCTTTCTATCAGCAGCGCCCTCGCTTCACTGCTCCCCATTTTGAATTGTTCAAGAAGCGTCTTTTCCTCCTCTGCGCTTAAAGGCGGCGGCAGTACATCGCTTCCCCCGATATAAAAAATCCCCTTAGCTTTTCTTTTACGTATGAGCAAGCTGATACGTTCTGTAATCCCCAGCATACCTGTTTTCAGCCATTCCCGCCTGCTTTTCATACGGATATTAAAGTTTCTGTTCATTCTGCAC
>JBJETA010000166.1:0-6655 GCA_051883075.1 Anaerovoracaceae bacterium | reverse complement strand
AAGCTGTGCGTTACAGGGAGAATACAGAGCCGTGAATATAAAAAGCATGATGAGGAAGGAAATGCAATGACGAAAACGGCTTATGAGGTTTCAATCCTGAAAATAGAAGAGTAGGGAATAATATTATTTTCTTATTGACTGGTTTGTGATATAATTAGCTTGGTATTGTGCACTTTTAAGGCATTGCCGCAGGGCAATGCCCGTATGTATAGCCGGTACTGATGAATTTTAAGGAATTTTGGGACAAGACTTAGACGATAAAAAATAGATTGCAGAGGTATAGTGTTAAACTGTATAAACGGAGGAAGAAAAGATGAGAATAATTTTAGACGGCATGGGCGGAGACAATGCACCTGCTGAAATTGTAAAGGGTGCTGTAGAAGCGGCAAAGGAAATCGCTCATACTATTGTTATCGTTGGAGATGAAGAAAAGATTGCAGCGGAACTAAAAAAATACAAGTATGACAAGGAACAGATTGTCATTGAACATGCGGCTGATGTTATAGAAAACTGTGATGCTCCGGTAAAAGCAGTCCGCACAAAAAAGGAATCTTCCATGGTAAAGGGCATTACCATGGTTAAGGAAGGCAGGGGAGAACTGTTTATATCTGCCGGAAATTCAGGAGCACTTATGGCAGGAGGACTGTTCATACTGGGAAGAATACAGGGAATTGACAGACCTGCCATGGCATCAATTTATCCCGTTCTTGGCGGAAAGCCTTCACTTCTTGTAGATGCAGGTGCAAATGCTGAGTGTAAGCCTGAAAATCTTCTGGATTTTGCGACTATGGGAAGCATTTATATGGAAAAGGTTCTAAACAGGGAAAATCCTAAAGTAGGTCTTGTAAATATCGGCGCTGAAGAGACAAAAGGCACTATGGTAACAAAGGCGGCACATGAGCTTCTGGATAAAAGCAACCTGAACTTTGTGGGAAATGTGGAAGCTAGGGAGATACCTTTCGGAGCGAGTGATGTGGTAGTATGCGACGGATTTGTGGGAAATGTCATCTTAAAACTTACCGAAGGTATGGGCCTTTCAATCATGGGAAAACTGAAAAGAACATTGACAGACGGTATTGCGGCAAAAATGGGAGCCGTACTTCTTTATGACAAGATAAAGAGCCTGAAGAGCGAATTTGATTATTCGGAGTACGGCGGAGCACCTATTCTGGGAGTAAAAGGCCCTGTGGTAAAGATGCACGGTTCTTCAAACGCAAATGCCGTAAAGAACACAATATTGAAAGGAATACCTTATGCTGAAGAAAATGTAGTACAGAAGATAATGGATTCTGTGCTTGAACTGGAGGAAATAAAAATCAGTGAATAATTCACAATTTGAAAAAAACATAAATTATAAATTTAAAAATCCCGAATATTTAAATAAGGCTCTGACGCACAGCTCTTTTATGCAGGAAAAGAATGACAGATGCGGGCGGGACAATGAACGCCTGGAGTTTCTGGGAGATGCTTTTTTTGACGCAATCATAAGTGAGTGTCTTTTCCTGAGACTGCCAAATGTCCCTGAGGGAAAGCTTACAAAGCTGAGAGCCTCAATTGTATGTGAAAAATCCCTGGCAGAGCAGGGAAGAAAGCTTGAAATCGGCAGATTTATGAATATGGGCAGAGGCGAAGAGCGAATGGGCGGAAGAGAAAGAGAGTCTATCATTGCCGATGCCATGGAAGCGGTGATAGCGGCGATTTTCCTTGACGGAGGCTTTGAAGAAGCCAAAAAGTTTGTTCTTGGAACATTTGGAGAAACCGTAGAGGCTGCACTGTCGGGAAAACTTATAAAAGACTATAAGACAGAGCTTCAGGAACGGCTGCAGGTGAACGGAGACATAAAGATAGTTTATCAGACCGACAGGGAAGAAGGTCCGGATCACAACAAGACTTTTTATGTTTCCCTCTATGCAGGTGGGGAAAAAATCGGTATGGGAAAAGGGAAAAGCAAAAAAGAGGCTGAACAGCAGGCAGCCAGATATGCTTTAGAAAGTGACGGAGAAATTAATGTATTTTAAAAGAATTGACATGCATGGCTTTAAATCTTTTGCGGAGCCGGTTTCAATTGAATTTGACAATGGTATAACGTGTATAGTAGGACCAAACGGGAGCGGAAAAAGCAATATAAGCGACGCCCTCAGATGGGTGCTTGGGGAACAGAGTCCCAAGACACTTCGTGGCGGTAAGATGGAAGATGTTATTTTCGCAGGTACTGCAAGCAGGAAATCAAGGGGAATGGCCGAAGTTGTACTTGTTATAGACAATTCTACGGGAATACTTCCCATTGATTACAGTGAAGTAGCAATAACCAGAAGAATGTACCGTTCAGGTGAAAGTGAATACTATATAAACAATAACCAGTGCAGATTGAAGGATATCCGTGAGCTTATCATGGACACCGGTATCGGAGTTGACGGATATTCCTTAATCGGACAGGGTAAAATAGCTGATATAGTAAGCAATAAGACTGAAAGCAGAAGGGAAATCTTTGAAGAAGCTGCAGGAATTGTAAAGTACAGAAGCAAGAAGGCAGAGGCGGAAAAAAAGCTTGAAGCCACAAACGCAAATCTCGAGAGAATAAATGACATCGTAGGAGAAATAGAAGGAAGAATAGACGGGCTGAGAGAAGACAGCCGTAAGGCTCAGGAATATTTAAAGCTGAGAGACTCCTATAAAGAGCTTGAAATTAATATAACGCTTAAAAACATTGAAAATCTCGAACTGAAAAATGAGTATCTTAAAGATGATATAAGTGAACTTGCGGCACAGATTGAGGAACTGAAGGAAAACAGGACTGAACTTGATAAATCGTTGAATGAAGACAGAGAGAAAAGCGAGACGTTGGACTCACTTAACAGTGATGCAAGAAACAGACTGATGAAAAGCGTTGAAGAAATCAACCTTTTAATCAATGAGGACAAGCTGAAAGAGGAAAAGCTGGCTTCAATAAACAGAGATGAAGAAAGAGTCGGCAATGAGCTGGAAGGCCTGAACACAAAGCTTGAAAAGGAAAATCATAATCTTGAGGAACTGCTTAAATCAAAGCAGGCGATAGATTTGAAAAAACAGGAGCTGGACAGGGAGCTTTCAGAAAAAATAGGGGTACATACAGGTATAGTATCCGAGCAGGTAAAGCTGTCGGAAAAGATTGACGGCAATAAAAATACCATGTTCAGTCTGCATAGTGAAATAAGCTCAAAGAAAAGCGAAATAAGCAGTCTGGAAAATCTGAAGGGAACTCTGGACAGAAGAAAAGAAGCATTGCTGTCTGAAAAAGGAGACGCCGAGAGTCAGAATGAAGACATTATAAACATACAAAAAGAGGCTGAAAAAGAAAGAAATACTTTAAAAGAGGCATTTGCAGAACTTGAAGAGGATATAAAAAGCTTAAACAGCAGACATAATGAGCAGGTTCTGAAAGAAAAGGAACTGACCAAAAGAAGCGAAGAACTTCGTATAACCATAGGCCAGATGGCATCGAGAAAGAAGACCATTGAGGAAATGGAGAGCAATTACGAGGGATATAACTATGCCGTAAAATATGTCATGAAAAACGGATTCAGAGGAGTTCACGGTGTAGTAGCAGATCTTGCGGAAGTTCCCCGCGGCTTTGAGATTGCCGTTGAAACAGCTCTCGGAGCGGCTATGCAGAATATTGTCTGTCAGACAGACAGAGATGCCCAGGAAATCATAAGAGAACTGAAAGCCAAAAAAGCGGGAAGGCTGACATTGCTGCCGATAGAGTCAATTAAAAGCAATGTATACAGCTGTGACAGCAGACTGAAATCTGCAGAAGGTTTTAAAGGACTTGGAGTTGACTGCATAAGCTTTGACAGCAGATATAAAAATGTCATGGAATATCTTCTGGGAAGAGTAATAATAGTAGATAACCTCCAGAATGCCGTAAAAATGTCAAAAATGGTATCGGGAGGACTCAGATTTGTAACTCTTGACGGAGAAGTCATAAATTCGGGCGGTGCCATCACCGGCGGAAGCTTTAAAAACAATACAGCCAATCTGCTGGAAAGAAAGAGTGAGGTTGCACAGCTGGAGAGCAGGCTTGCAAAAGCTGAGGAAGAGCAGAAGCAGACTGAAACACAGCTTGCAGATGCAAAGGAGCTGATTGCGGACTGCAGGCGCCTGCTTGCGGAAAAAGAAAAGCAGCACAGGGAAACTGAAATCAGCCTGCTGAATGCAGAGAACAGAATTTCAGTTTTTGAGGGCAACATCAGAGACTTTGCCGAGCGCGAAACCCAGAGACAGAAGGAGCTTAAGAACATCGAAAAGGAACAGCTCTCGGCTTCGCAGATGATTGAAAAACTGGCTGCTGATATAGAAGAAACGAATGGCAGCATCGGTAAGCTCGAAGCTGAAAGCGAGGAGCTGGCAGATGCACTTGACAGTCTGAAAGCAAAAGCGGAAGAAGCGGCAGAAAATATTACAGGTGCAAGGATTGCGGTATCGAACTGCGAATCTGAAAAGGCAAGCGCCGACAATCTTGCTGAGAGAATAAAGTCAGGTGTTGACGAAATCAGAAGTGACATAGAACAGAGAAAAAAGTATTTGGAAAAACTGACTGAAGACAGAAATCTGCTTATGTCTGCAGGAAACGACGGTGCAAATCTGAAAGAAAAAGAAGAAGCAAAGGCTTCTCTTGAAGAGTATATCAGGGAGATAGAACAGGAAAGAACTGAGCTTTCAAAGAGAGTCAATGAAAATACAGCCTCAAGAAATGCCATTGAGGAAAAGGTTACGGCATGTCAGGGACAGAAGTACGAGCTTGAAATCAAGCAGGCAAAAAATGAAACACAGCTGGATTCATATAAGAACAAGCTGTGGGATGAGTTTGAAATATCGTATTTACAGGCTATTGAATTCAAGAAAAAGGAATTCAATATGCACGAGTCGGTAAAGGCAAGCCGTGAACTGAAAACGAAGATTAAAGCCTTGGGTGAAGTAAACATAGGTGCCATCAAGGAATACGAAACAGTAAATGAAAGGTATGAGTTCCTTTCCGAGCAGAGAGCGGATGTGCTTGGTGCCATGAGTTCACTGAAGCAGATTATTGATGACATGGACAAAACTATCAGGACAAAGTTTAAAGAAAGCTTTGAACTGATAGCGGAAAATTTCCAGACAGTGTTTACGGAGTTGTTTGGGGGCGGTACTGCCGTACTTAATCTTGAAGATGAAACAAAACCTCTTGAGTGCGGCATAGAAATCATTGCACAGCCTCCGGGCAAAAAGCTGCAGAACATCAACCTTATGTCGGGTGGAGAAAAGACTATGACAGCCATAGCACTTATGTTTGCCGTGCTTAAGGCAAAGCCTACTCCTTTCTGCATATTGGATGAGGTTGAAGCGGCTCTTGATGATGCAAATATTGAGCGTTTTGCGAAATACCTGAAGAATTTTGATAATATACAGTTTACTTTGGTTACACACCAGAAGACGACTATGGAGCATGCAGATGTGCTGTATGGTGTTACCATGCCGGAACAGGGTATTTCCAAAGTACTGTCATTAAAGCTGGGAGATAAGATACAGCTTGATTAAAAGGAGAAACAGATGTTATTTGAGAAACCAAAAAAATCTTTTTTCGGAAAGCTGTCCGAAAAGTTTTCGGAAGTATTTCTGGGAAGGACTGTAGATGAAGAGCTTCTGGAAGAACTGGAGGAAATCCTCATTACTTCTGATATAGGCATGGAAACTACCATGAAAATTATCGGGGAGCTCAGGGAAGATGTAAGAAAACAGGGCATTACCACGGAACAGCAGGTCAAGGAGAGAATATCCGAGATTGTTGAAGGACTGATTGATAAGGGCGAAAGACATGAATTGTGTCAGAGCACACCGCTTGTTATCCTTATGATTGGTGTAAACGGAGGCGGAAAAACCACTTCCATAGGAAAGCTTTCAAACATGCTTAAAAATCAGGGAAAATCAGTGCTGCTTGCTGCTGCTGATACCTTCAGAGCCGCTGCAGGTGAGCAGCTTGAGCTTTGGGGTCAGAGAGTCGGCATAAATGTTATAAGCCATCATGAGGGTGCAGACCCTTCCGCTGTTATTTATGATGCGATTCAGTCGGCGAAAGCTAAAAATATAGATGTTCTTATCTGCGATACGGCAGGAAGAATCCAGACGAAGAAAAACCTTATGAACGAACTGGAAAAAATGAACAAAATCATTGACAGGGAATATCCTGAGGCAGCGAGGGAAACACTGCTTGTTCTTGATGCGACAACAGGTAAAAATGCAGTTTCACAGGCTAAGGAGTTCGGAGAAGTTGCAGACATAACGGGCATTGTCCTGACAAAGCTTGACGGAACAGCCAAAGGCGGTATAGCCATAACCATTTCGGATGAGTTTGATATGCCTGTTAAGTTTATCGGTGTCGGTGAGGGAATGGACGATTTGAAGAAGTTTGATCCGAAGGAATTTGCGGGAGGTTTGTTTAATGAGTAAACCGGTAGTTGCCGTTGTAGGCAGACCTAATGTTGGAAAGTCAACATTTTTTAACAGAATAGTGGGACGCAGGGTTTCTATAGTTGAAGATACTCCGGGCGTAACCCGTGACAGAATTTACGCGGAGGCTGAATGGTGCGGCACACACTTTGCTTTAATCGATACAGGAGGAATTGAACCTAATACGGAT
>JBJETA010000165.1:0-28096 GCA_051883075.1 Anaerovoracaceae bacterium | reverse complement strand
ATGGCAGCGCTTGCACTTCCTCCTGTTGCAAGCATAGGGTCAACTACAAATATCTGTCTTTTTGCAATATCAGTAGGCAGCTTGCAGTAGTATTCTACAGGCTTGTGTGTCTCAGGATCTCTGTAAAGTCCGACATGTCCTACCTTTGCATTCGGCACAAGAGCCAGCATTCCGTCCACCATGCCCAGTCCCGCTCTAAGAATAGGCACGATAGCAATATCTTCTCCGTCCAGCATCTTAACCTTTGCTTTGCACATAGGTGTTTCGATTTCAACCTCTTTTAACGGAAGGTTTCTTGTTGCTTCATATCCCATAAGCATGGAAATCTCTCTTACCATCTCCCTGAAATCCTTAACGCTTGTTTCTGTCTTTCTGATCATTGCTGTCTTGTGTTGAATTAATGGATGATCAAATACATATACTTTACCCATTGTAGTTCCTCCCTGACTTTTGTATTTATATATTTATTAAACTTTTGTTTACATTGTCTGCAGTTTCTGTTCTGTCATTTTGCACTGTGCCTATACTGTCGGCTTACATATTATCCAGCATGTCCACTCTTCTCTGGTGCCTGCCGCCTTCAAACTCGGTATCAAGCCATGCCCTTGTTATAGCCTTTGCGGTTTCAAGATCTGTAGTCCTGCCTCCCATGGCTATAATGTTTGCGTTGTTATGTCTCTTGGTCATTTCCGCCATATGCGCATCTGTACATAATGCACATCTTACGCCCTTCACCTTGTTGGCAGCAATGGAAATGCCTATGCCCGTGCCGCAGCAGACTATGCCCTTGTCCGCTCTGCCGGAAACAACAGCCTCTCCGCAGGCCTTTCCGTACTCAGGGTAATCAACCGATTCCTCCGAATTTGTTCCCAGATCCAGAACCTCAATGCCCTGTTCTTCCAAAAACTTTTTAATATTTTCCTTCAGTTCAAATCCGCCGTGGTCGCATGCCATTGCAATCTTCATACGATTTTCCTCCCTCTATACGTTTATCACACTGTATCCTGCCGATTTCATCATTCTGTTCATTACCGCGAAGCCCACTCCGTCATTTAAGTCCAATGCCCCCGCCAGAATCAGGTCAGTTCCCTGCTCATCAAATTCGCGCAGCCTTGAAAAGAACTCGTGTGCAGCCCTTTCAAACTCCCCTTCATCAAACAGGATAATGCCCACCTTTTCATTGAGAGCCTCATGCTCCGCCTTGAGCCTGTCTATTTCTTTTTTAACCTTATCGATTGGCCCGGAAACAATAAGCATCTGCGCTTTCGGTGCATAATGCCTGTATTTCATGCCCGGTGCCATAGGTTTGAAATCCTCATCGGAAACATCCCTGGGACGGTTTACAAGCAGTGCCGGATCCAGTTCAGCTTTAGCTCCAAGCTTTTTTACCGCTTCACTCAGCTCCTCCGCCGTGATAATGCCCGGTCTCAGGATAACCGGAAAGCCTTTTGTAACATCAACTACCGTAGATTCAATACCGACCCGGCATTCGTCTCCCATAAGGATTGCGTCTATCCTTCCACATAAATCCTCTTCCACATGCTTCGCCTGTGTCGGACTTGGACGTCCCGAAATATTTGCACTTGGCGCTGCAATAGGACAGCCGGATTTTCTGATAAGGCTTCTCGCCGTTTCATCGGAAGGCATACGCACGCCTACCGTATCAAGTCCTCCCGTAGTCTCATCGGGAATCCCTTTGACTTTCGGAACTACCATGGTCAGAGGTCCTGGCCAGAAAGCATCCGCCAGTGCCCTCATAACGGGCGTAACCTCCGGTGTCAGCTCCGCAAGCTGTTCTGTATCCGCTATATGCACAATCATGGGATTGTCGCTGGGTCTTCCCTTTGCGGCATAAACATTTGCCACGGCTTCCGCATTGAAAGCATCGGCTCCCAGTCCGTATACCGTTTCCGTCGGGAAAGCCACCAGCTTCCCCTCCGCAATAAGCTTTGCCGCCATATCAAGATTTTCCTCAGTTATATCAAGCAGTTTTGTTTCTATTGAAGTTTTATTAAATTTTATTGCTTCTTCTCCAAGTTTTGTTTCCATTTTTCTGCCTTTTTTTCTATGTTCTGTATTTTGCTTCAAAGCTCATTTTCGGAGTATCCGAAACTTTGCTTTAAAGTCCGGCTAAAGGTTTTTCATTTTTTCAGCCTGGTCATTTGTGATAAGACCGTCTATGATTTCATCAATATCTCCGTCTATAAAGCTGTCAAGCTTGTAAAGTGTAACACCTATTCTGTGGTCTGTTACTCTGCCCTGCGGGAAGTTGTAGGTTCTGATTCTTTCACTTCTGTCTCCGCTTCCGACCTGGCTCTTTCTCGCATCGGCGATTTCCTTGTTCTGCTCCTGCTGCATCATATCATAAAGTCTTGAACGCAGAACCTTAAATGCCTTTTCTTTATTCTTAATCTGTGATTTTTCATCCTGACATGTTACAACCAGGCCTGTAGGAACGTGAGTAAGTCTTACCGCTGAGTCAGTAGTGTTTACGCACTGTCCGCCGTTGCCGGATGCACGGTAAACGTCAACTCTTACATCATTCGGATTGATTTCAACTTCCACATCATCAACTTCAGGAAGAACAGCTATTGTGGCTGCCGAAGTATGGATACGTCCCGAAGATTCAGTTTCAGGAACACGCTGCACTCTGTGTGCGCCGCTTTCATACTTCAGTCTGCTGTATGCGCCTTTGCCCTTTATAAGAACGACCGCTTCCTTTACACCGCCGATACCGGTGTCGTTCATTTCCATGATTTCTGTCTTCCAGCCTTTTCTTTCGGCATATCTCATGTACATCCTGAGAAGGTCAGCTCCGAACAGCGCCGCTTCGTCACCGCCTGTTCCTGCTCTTACTTCCAGGATTACATTTCTTTCATCGTTAGGGTCTTTTGGCAGAAGAAGAACCTTCAACTCATCCTCATACGCACTAATCTGTGGTTCAAGATCGCTGATTTCCATCTTTGCCATTTCCCTGAGCTCTTCGTCGGATTCTTCAAGCATTTCTTTTGCCGCCTGCAAATCTTCCTTGGCCTTTTTGTACTCCTTGTACTTCATAACAATCGGCTCCATTTCGCCCATCTCCTTGATGTGCTTCTGCCAGACAGGCTGATTGTTGATGATTTCAGGGTCAGAAACTTTTAAAGAAAGCTCTTCATATTTTTCCAATATAAAATCCAGTTTATCAAACATCTATCATACACCTCGTAAATAATATCCTCTTAGTTTCATACTAACTATTTATTATATCATAAAAACTAATAAAAAAAAACCGGAAAATGCATTCCGGTTAGTTGTAAGCTACTTATTGTTTATCCCGCAAATCCGCACCGTTTCGAAACGGTTCTGCAGGCAAAATTCAGTCTGTAATTAGTCCAAATGATATTTGCTCTTGAATTTTTCAACACGACCGCCACGGTTGATGAACTTCTGCTGTCCTGTGAAGAACGGATGGCAAGATGAACAAACTTCAACTCTGATTTCGTCCTTGTTAGACTTAGTCATGAACGTGTTGCCGCATGCGCAAGTAACTTTACATTCCTTATAATCTGGATGGATTCCTTCCTTCATGCTTTGCACCTCTCTTTTGCTCTTGGCCCCGCGGCCTCCGCATTATTTTTGCTGTATCTTTAATACAGCTTATTTAGTATATCAAAACCAAAACCCTTTAGCAAGAACTTTTTTGCCGAACGGCGGTTTTTTTGTAAATTTTTATGATTCATTATCACTCAGCAGAAAATCAAGCTGACCGACTGCATACAAAGGCAGGTTCATCAATTCTTCATCTTTTTTGAAGTCCGCCATTGACGTTCGTACAGCTATGTCAGGCTTATATTTTTCTCTGTATGTTTTCAGACTTTTTGCTCTTAAGTTTTCTGCAGCTTTTACTTCAATCGGCACAGCTCTTTCACCATTGTCAGCAAGGAAATCTATTTCACATGAATTCCTCTCGTTTGTATAATAATAGATATTCAGCTTTGAAGAAGATTTCAATTGCTGTAAAACGTATTGCTCCGTGAGTGCTCCTTTGAATTCAACAAACAGATTATTTCCTTCAATAAGAGTTCTTGAATTTAAACCCACCATACAGGATAGTAGGCCCACATCAAGGACATAAAGTTTAAACGCTTTCAAATCTTCGTAAGCCTTCAACGGCACCTGTCCATTGTTTACCCGGCTTACTTTATGAACAAGACCGCAATCGGCAAGCCACATAATAGCGGTTTCATAGTCTTTTGCTCTGCCGCCTTCACGTACCAGACCATATATAAACTTCTTGTTTTCCTTTGCCAGCTGTGAAGGAATGCTGTTCCAGACCATGCGGATTTTAGGCACCGTTTCTTTAGGGGCATGTTTTGAAAAATCCTGCTCATATGCATTTAGAATTCTGCTTTGTATTTCTCTTGCCTCGTTAAAATCACGGTTTTCCGCAAACCGCAAAACAACTTCAGGCATTCCTCCTACAAAAAAATAGTATTTAAGTGCATCTATATAAGTCTGCTTAAAGCTTTTAATCATATCAAAGTCTTTTTTTCTCAGCAGTTCCGCAAATTGTGCCTTTCCTATCGCCATCAGGAATTCCTCAAAAGATAGCGGATACAGCTTCAGGAAGTCTACCTTTCCGACAGGAAAAGAAGTGCCCTGATGCAGCGCAATCCCCAAAAGTGAACCTGCACAAACAATATGATACTGCGGTGCATTTTCACAGAAATATTTTAAGCTGGCAAGAGCCTTTGGAACTTCCTGCACTTCATCAAAGATAAGAAGTGTATTTTCAGGATCTATTTTTCTGTCCGAATACAGCTCCAGCCCTGTTATAATTCTTTCTGTATTGAGATCCGAAGCAAAAAGGTCTGCCATTTGAGTATTTGAGTCAAAATTTATATAGACAGTATCTTTATATGCCTGCCTACCAAATTCTTTCATAAGCCAGGTCTTTCCCACCTGTCTTGCCCCTTCTATAACAAGAGGCTTTCTGTATTTGCTTTCTTTCCATCGGTATAATTCTTTTATGGCTGTTCTTTCCATATGTTATCTCCTCCTTTACAGGTGTCCTGCATTTCAATCGATAACTCTGCGCCTTTATAATAGCACATTTTAACAAAAAATACACCGAAAATAATGCATATGGTCACATTTTTTGCAACGAATATTCGCCCGTATTCTACATTTTTTGCAACGAATCATATTATTTAACTTCGTATTTCATTTTTCTAAAGCTTCTTTTAAATCATTTATGTCGGTATATCCTTTGACATTCTTATCTCTCGCAATTCGTCTTCCCTCTTCAATAACTGCCACGGTAAAATCATTTGGATTTGTAGTTGCAGACATATAATCACCTCCACATTTTTACGCAAATTTTAGCATCAAATTTTATTTCCCGAGCCTGCCAGATATGATGCGATAATGTCCGCAACCATTACACCTATGCAGAAAATCAGTGGAAGAGTCCAGTCTGAAGTTAAGTCATATAAAATACCTGCCGCCATAGGTCCTGCTGCAGCAAGCAGGTAGCCTGCGCTCTGCGCAAAACCGGAAATCCTTGCCGCATCCACGCCGTTATCGGTTTTCATGCCGTACAGTGCCAGGTTCAGGCTGAATACACCGCCTACTCCAAGTTCCACCAGTGCTGCTCCGATATAAAAAGCAGGCATGCTCTGCGCAAAGAATATAAAAATCACACCTACCAGTCCAAGAGCTGCAACGCCAGATGCCAGCGCTCCCACCTTTTTAACCCTGCCTGCAATCACCGGCACGAGGAAGTTCGCAGGGATTGCCGCCACCTGAAATATCATGGCAACCGTGCCTGCCGCCCCTGCCGTGAACCCTCTGTCCGTAATGATGGTCGGCAGCCACGCAGTCAGCGTGTAAAACACGCATGACTGCCCTGCGAACATAACTGCCAGATACCAGGCCATCGGAATCCGGTAAAGCTGCTTGCGAGGCGGATTTGCAGATTGAATCCGATTGTCAGATTGCTGTTCTTTTCCCAATCCAGACGGATTTGCAGTTCTGCCCTCCGCGTATTTTTCAGGATTTACCCTGATATAAACCATTACCACGCACATGCAGATAAGAGATGTTACCGCCCATGTGCAGAACATCAGCCTCCAGCCAAGTCCAAGACCCACAGCCACCGGCACGCTCAGTCCGGCACCGATTCCCGAACAGGTAGACATAGTCGTAGTATAAATTCCTGTCATCGCTCCCACTTTGTCAGGAAAGAAAATTTTTATTATTGCAGGTACCAGAACGTTACCAAAGGTAATACCCATCGCTATGATGGCAGTTCCGGCTAAAAGCCCCGAAACACCGCCGAAGGAACGTAAAAGTATGCCTCCAATCATCAGAACCATACCCATAAACAAACTACGTCCGATGCCCTTCTTTTCACTTATGCGGCTGACAAACGGCGAAAACAGCGCCATTACCACAAGCGGAATCGTAGTGATGGAGCCTGCCACCGTTCCCGACAGCTTCAGATCCTCTATGATACAATATAAAATCGCTCCTACCGATGTGATAGGAGCTCTTAAGCATACAGCAGTCGTTATAATCAGAACGACTGCCAATATTGAATTTCTTCTGCTTATACTCATTTTGTCCCGCCTCTATTCAAAAATTCTGGTTATATCCTGAAACCTATTTATTACTCTATATATTTCAACATATTCTCCTGCAATTTTATATAAAATCACATAATTCCCATATACAACATACTTATAGTCATTTTTAAAGCTGACTCTTTTAGATAAATCCGCACCCATCCTTGGGAATTGCTGTATATTCTCAAATTGGCTGCAGATTTCCCTGACCGTTCTAACCGCCATATCAGGATTATCTTCCTCAATATAATTTTTAATTCCGGTTAAATCCGCTGCTACCAGAGGGTTGATTCTCAAATTCATCATAATCTATACCCCTACTTTTTTCTTCAGTTCATCTAGTGACATCCAGGCATTTTCATCTTTTACTGCCTCTTCTGCTTCCTGAAGCTTCATCAGAAGCTTCTTCTCAGCTCTGTCACGTTCATAATCCTCAATATCCATCACTACAAAACGTCCCCTGCCGTTTTTAGTCAAAAATACGGGCTCTCCAATCTGACAGTTTTTCAATACTTCATTGTAATTTCTTAAGTCAGAAACAGGTAAAATATTTGCCATATGCTTTTCCCCCTTATCCACACAAATATAGCTTTTTACAATTCAAATTTCTTTAATTCAGGCTACCACAAGCCAAATTTCCGCAATTCAAATTGACACAAACTAAATTGCTACAATAAAAAACTCTTTCTATAATTATAGCTTACCCCATTTTGCTGTAAAATTCAACGAAATATTTTACAGCAAAATCACACAATATTTTACAACATCAAAAAGCAGATGCGTGTAAACACATCTGCCCATTCTTAAACCCTGCAGAACACTACTCTGTCCAGTCCCGCATAGTCCTTTTTTACCTGTATGTCCTGATATGTATCCTGCTCACCGAGCAGCTTTTCAAGAGCCTCCGCCTGATTGTGCCCTATCTCAAGAAACAGCATTCCGCCTTTCTTTAAATGCTTATGAGCATTTTCAGCGATTACCCTGTAAAAATCAAGGCCATCCTCTCCTCCGTCAAGCGCAATCATAGGTTCGTACTCCTTTACCTCCTTTTCAAGAGTAGGAATCACCTCTGTTTCTATGTACGGCGGATTTGAAACTATGATATCAAATTTCGTATTTTTCAGCTTTCCCGTAAAAGGCTTAAACATATCGCCCTGCTTTACGGTTATACCGGCTTTCAGCTGCTTTGCGTTCTCCTTTGTAAGCAGTATTGCGGCATCGCTGATATCACTGCAGGTAACCTTCGTTTTCTCTGACAGCTTCGCCAAGCTTACTCCTATAGCTCCGCTTCCGCAACACAAGTCAAGAACCGTCGGTTTGCCCTTCATATCCTCCACATGTTCCAAAACAGTTTCTACAAGAATTTCAGTATCAGCTCTCGGTATTAAAACATTTTCATTTACCTTAAAGGTAAGTCCCATAAAGTCCTGTGTTCCGACGATATGCTGCAAAGGCTTTCTTGAAGCTCTTTCATCTATCAGTTCAAAGAAGCTGTCGCATTGTCTGTCATCCATAGTTTTGGACCACAGCATAAACAGCTCGCTTCTTTCCAAATTCAGCATATAACAAAGTAGGCTTTCTGCATCTACTTTTGAATCATAAATACCGGCGCCCTCCAGAGTACGTCTTCCGACCTCCAGCATTTCTTTTACAACCATTGCCATCTGCAATCCTCCTACCTTATGTAAAACCCTTAGCCGTTATCTGATTTACATAAAATTATATTTCGTCAACCGCAACTTCAATCCAATTCTTCACTCCGATTACTCTAATCCAAGCACTTCATCCGTAAACGCTTCGTAGTCCGGCAGGTAAATGCACAGTTCTTCTTTATCTTTTTTAGCCATTACTGCCTTCATCGCTATGATTGCGATTTCGAGCTGTTTTTCATCAGGCTCCCTTGTCGTAAGCTTCTGAAGGTATATGCCCGGCATGCTCAAAACCTTTACAATCACGCCGTCACTTCTGCCCGCCCATCTCAGAAGCTCATATGACAGCCCTGCAACTACCGGAAGCAGCAACAGTCTTGATGCTACTCTAACCAGCAGATTAGGCCATCCCATCAGCGAAAACAGAATCAAACTGATGACCATGACAAACATCAGAAAGCTTGTCCCGCATCTCGGATGCAGGGTGTAAAACTGCTGACAGTTTGAAGGTATAAGCTCCAGATTGTTTTCAAAACAGTGGATGCACTTATGCTCAGCACCATGGAACTGGAACACACGTCTGATGTCCTCCATCTTTGAAATCAGCGCTATATATATGACAAACAGTACGATACGAAGTATGCCTTCTATAAGATTCAGGATGATTTCATTCTTCGTAAATACGCTGCACCAGTTCACAGCCACAGTAGGCACAACTATAAAAATGCCCACAGTAAACAGAAGCGCCAGTGCCACAGAAGCATAAATCATGATGTTCCATGCCGCTTTTTCTCCGAAATGCTTTTCAACCCACAAGGTAAACTTGTCCTTTTCATAGTATTCCGCACCTTTAACGTTGCTTTCTTCTCCTGAGTTTCGCTGCCTTTCACGAAGCTCGGCAAGCTCCTCCGCATGGTCATTCTCATACTTCTCAAGAACCTCTGCAGAATACATAAGGGTCTTCGTTCCCGATATCAATGACACACCGAAAGCGTATACCCCTCTCAGCACAGGCACCTTCGCCCAGAACGATTTGGGTTTCATTTTTTCGGTTTTCAGATGGATAGTATCATCAGGCATACGCACCGCAATAGCCGTGCGGTCATCACCCTTCATCATGATACCTTCCATAACAGCCTGTCCGCCTATCTTCGTAGGGCAGGCATCCTTTAAAAATATTTTGCTTAAATCCATTAATGTCCCCTCTGTCCAGACCGGACCTCAGTTCTTCCTTTCATCAGCCCATCACTTATCAGTCCATCAGTCCGCAAGTCTGCTCTTTTTTATTACCTGTATGAAATCGGCATTATTCTTCGTATGGGCAAGGTTATCTATGATCGTCTCTGTCGCCTCCTGTGTGCCCATGTTTGCCATAGCCCTTCTCATCAGCCATACGGCTTCAATTTCCTCGCTGCTCATAAGCAGGTCTTCTCTTCTTGTTCCAGATTTATTTAAGTTTATGGCAGGGAATATTCTCTTCTCCGACAGCTTTCTGTCAAGATGAAGCTCCATATTGCCCGTACCCTTGAATTCTTCAAATATAACATCGTCCATACGGCTGCCCGTTTCAACCAGTGCAGTCGCAAGTATGGTTATGCTTCCGCCCTCTTCAAGCTTTCTCGCAGCACCGAAAAACTTTTTAGGCTTGTGCAGTGCTCCCGGGTCAATGCCTCCGGAAAGAGTTTTTCCCGAAGCAGGCACCACCAGATTGTATGCCCTTGCCAGCCTTGTGATACTGTCCAAGAGAATGACCACATCCTTTCCATGCTCCGCCAGTCTCTGCGCACGGGCAAGTACCATTTCCGCCACCTTTACATGATGCTGCGGCATTTCATCAAAAGTCGAGTAAATAACCTCTCCTCTCGATAATGACCTCTTCATATCCGTAACCTCTTCCGGCCTTTCGTCAACCAGAAGAACAATCATCTCCACCTCCGGATATTTAGCCTCAATAGTATTTGCCACCTTCTTCAGCAGGCTTGTCTTTCCCGCCTTAGGAGGCGCAACTATAATACCTCTCTGACCTTTTCCTATAGGTGCCACCAAATCAATCAGTCTCATGGCCGTATCGCTTCTGTTTCCTGTTTCCAGAGAAAGTCTTTCCCTCGGAAATATAGGTGTCAGGTCATCAAAATCAGGTCTTCTGATAGCAGCACCCGGTTCATCGCCGTTTACCGTAAGCACATAAAGAAGTGCTCCGAATTTTTCACCCTCATGAGGTCCTCTGGCAATACCCTTTATCTTATCACCTGTTTTCAGATTAAATCTTCTTATCTGTGCAGGTCCTACGTATATATCCTTTTCACTCGTCAGGAAATTTGAAAAACGTAGAAATCCAAAACCGCCGTCCGCTCTGTCCAGTATGCCTTCCACCTCAAATTTTCCGTTGTTTCTGCTTTCGCCTTCCGCCGACGCTGTATTTTCGGCAGAATCATCGCCTTCACTGTCAGCTCCGGCTTCGCTTCCGCCTCGCATTCTGCTGTTCAGCTGCTCCTTTTCTGCCATTTCCTGCTGTGCTGCTGTTGTTTCAGCCTCCTTCACAACATCATCATCAATAATGATTGAGCTCTCCTCCCTGGCTTCCCGGGCATTATCCCCTGCCCCAAGAGCCTCAAGCAGCTCACTTTTTTTCATGCTTTCATAGCCCTCTATGGAAAAAGCCTTTGCTATTTCCCTGAGTTCCGCAATCTTTTTGGTTTTAAGTAAGTTTAAGTTCATAAAAACCTTCCTTCATTATATCTACCGGGCGGATTCCGTAGTCTACTGAGCGGATTCCGCGCTTCCGTCCTCCGTTCCATCCGTTTCCGTCTGGACAGATTCAGGATCATATATCATGCGAATCATTTCTTCCACCTTATCTTCGTCAGGATAAACATAGTAAGGCGGATCCGGGTCCGGGTAGTTCGGTATGGTGTATGTGGTAATGTCCTCGCCCGATATTCCGATTGCCTTTGTCGCAAGTGACAAAGCCGTTCCCAGTGATATATCCGAATCTACATTTTCAAATACTGTTTTTGCTATGGTAGGCAGATTAAAACTCAGGCACTGCTTAAATGCGCTTTTTACAAACTCCTGCTGTGCCTTTACCCTTCCAAGGTCGCCCTCCACATATCCCTTTCGGAATCTTAAAAACTGTACCGCATGCTCTCCGTCCAGTACCTGGTACCCTGCCGGAATCGCTATTTTTAAAGGCGGTGTATCATACGGGTCTGTATAATACATGCCTCCCTTTCCGTTTATATCAGGAATTTCCATAGGCACACCGCCCATGGCATCAACTATGTTTTCAACGCCCTCATATTCTATAACAGCGTAATAGTTTATAGGCATTCCGCACAGAATCTCACTTACAGCCTTTGCCGTGTTGACCGGATTTCCCTTGTATGCCGCATTCAGCTTCAGCTCAGCCGCACCGTTATATCCCTTTCTTTTATAATAAGTATCTCTCGGCACTGATATTACATCTACCTTTTTATTGTCCATATCAAAGCTTACAAGCATAATTGTATCCGTCAGTCCGTCATTCACTCCAAGCAGAAGTACATTTGCCCTGTTGGCCTCCTTAAAGGTCTGCGAAAAGCCGCTTTCCTCCGCTATCAGTGAATCCAGCTTAAGCTCCTCCTCCAATATGGGGCTTCTTTCACCGCCAACGTCAAACGGATTGTAGTTTGCAATTTTATCTATAACTGTGGTTGCCCCGATGCCGATACCTGCAAACAGAACAAATGCAATCAGAAAAGTTTTTATAAAAAGTTTTCCGTTGCTTGTCTTTTTATGTTTTGCAGCAGCAGTTTTAGCAGCCATAAGCCTGACATATTCTTCGTATTCATAGCCGTTTTGTTCTGCTTCACGCTGTAAGGCTCTTTCTGCTCTTTCTTTTGCCCTTTGCTTTTTTTCAGCTCTGCTCATTTATCTGTTTATTCCTCTCCCTCTTCGCCTTCAGTTTCCTCGTCGCTGTCCTGCTCTGAATAAATTTCTTCTATCATCTTTCCTACTTCCGCAGAGTTTACAAACCAGTACGACGCTCCATCTACGGTTTTCGCACTGCCCGGAGCCATATAAGTGTTCATATTTTCAGCATCAAGCCCCATAGCCTTTGTGGCTATCTTAGTTGCCATACCCAGGGTAATGTCCGAATCTATTTCCTGCAGTCCCATTTTAACAGCACCTACAAGATTAGGGCCAATTGCCTGTTTTACCGCAGATTTGATAAAGGTCTGCTGTGCTTTGACTCTTCCTATATCGCCTTCAGCATACCCTTTTCTGTATCTCAGGAACTGTACGGCATGTTCCCCGTCAAGAACCTGTTCACCCTCAGGTATGTATATATGCAGCGGAGGAGTATCGTATGGGTCATCATACTTCATGGTAAATTCAATATTCATAGGTACTCCGCCTATTTCATCTACAATCTTTTCCACATCACTGAATTCTATAACAGCATAATAGTTAATAGGAATGCCCATAAGCAGATCACTTACTGCCTCAGCCGTACCTACTGCGCCTTCACTTCCGTATATAGCGTTTATTTTTTTCTGTGCCGCGCCTTTATATCCGTCTCTTGGATAATATGTATCTCTTGGTACCGATATTACATCCAGTCTCTGATTTTTCAAATCATAGCTCGCAAGCATGATTGTATCCGTCAGTCCGTCATTATCGCCAAGTACCAGGACATTGACCCTTTTACTCTTTGAAAACATTTCATAGTACGGACCGCTTTCGTCTACAATATAGTCCATGTCTCTCAGTATGGATTCATTTCCCCCGAAGATTCGTACCGCACCTACTTTTCCCAAAACAAAGCGAATCGGCAGAAGTGCTACGATGAAGACCATAAAAAATATTAAGAACGTCTGAAAAAACTGTTTTTTCTTATCCATTTGGATTCTCCCTTCCTTTGTTTCCCTTTCGTACAATCATCATTTCAATATATACCAAAAACCCTATTTTTGCAATAAGTTAGCGCAAAAAAAAAAACGGCTGTCCCTTAGGAACAGCCGCAAATTCGCGTTATATAATTTAAATCTTATTTGCTGTAATCGAAGAAACCAACGCCGGTCTTTCTTCCAAGCTTGTTTGCTCTTACCATCTTTCTTAGTAATGGATGAGGTCTGTACTTTGTATCACCGAATTCTCTGTAAAGAGTTTCCATGATAGCTAAGCAAACATCAAGACCGATTAAGTCACCTAAAGCCAGAGGTCCCATTGGGTGGTTAGCACCAAGCTTCATAGCTTCATCAATACCTTCAGCGTTTGCAACGCCGTCAGCCAGGATACCAACACCTTCGTTAATCATAGGGATTAAGATTCTGTTTACAACGAATCCAGGAGCTTCTTCTACGTCTACAGGAGTCTTTCCTAAGTTCTTAGCAAGTTCAACGATTGTTGTTCTTGTTTCTTCTGAAGTAGCAAGACCCTTAACGATTTCTACAAGCTTCATAGCAGGAACCGGATTGAAGAAATGCATACCGATGATCTTGTCAGGTCTGTTTGTAGCTGCAGCGATTTCTGTGATTGAAAGAGCTGAAGTGTTTGTAGCGATGATTGCTTCAGGCTTGCAAAGTTCATCTAATTCCTTAAATAAAGCCTTCTTTGCTTCCATATCTTCAGTAGCAGCTTCGATGATTAAGTCTGCGTCCTTTACGATAGCGATATCTGTTGAACCATGGATTCTTCCCATGATTTCTTCCTTAGCTTCTGCAGTAATCTTTTCCTTTGCAACTAACTTATCTAAGTTCTTGTTTACAGTTGCGATACCCTTTTCAACTGAAGTTTCTCTTCTGGCTCTAAGTACAACTTCATAACCATTCTGAGCAAGAACCTGAATAATTCCGGCACCCATAGTACCTGTTCCTAATACACCAATTTTCTTCATCACTTTGTCCTCCTTAGTTTATGTTAGTTATTGTTTTTATTTCCTAACTGTAGTCCGCCTACGCCTTTAATTATAGCATTTTTCTTTGCTTCGTGTTGTCTTTTTTTTAACACATTCTTTGTTAAAAAAACTTCAAATATGCACAAAACCCCTTGAAAATCAATTCTCAAAGGGTTTTATTATTTTTTATTTTGTTATTTTTTTAACGATTTGTTTGTTGTATTTTTCTGATTATTTAGTCTAATTGGTTTAAATTCTTTCTCATTTCCGCTTTATACTTCTCAACTCCCGGCTGGTCAAAAGGATTTACTCCCATCAGATATGAAGAAACTGCACAGGTTGTTTCAAAGAAATAGATAAGCTGTCCAAAATAAAAAGCATCCAGCTCGGGTATGTCGATTTTCACCATAGGTATTCCTATAGCCTCATGGGCAGCAATAACACCCTCCATCGTAGCCTTATTTATCTCGTTCATACTCTTTCCTGCAATGAGAGGATCCGCACTTCCCGGAACCGTCATATCATCCCATGGTTTTTCAATATTTAGCACTGTTTCAAAGAAAATCTGCTTTCCCTCCTGCAGAAACTGTCCTACACTGTGAAGATCCGCACTGAACTGCAAGGTGTCAGGATAAAGACCTTTGCCCTGTTTGCCTTCACTTTCGGCAAACAGCTGCTTCAGCCATTCCCCGAAGAACTCAAGGGCAGGCTCGTAATACTCAAATATTTCCATTGATTTGCCGCTCTTCATCAGTTCATATCTTGCAACGGCATAATCAGCCGCATCTATATCCCAGCTTGGAGAAACCGCCATTGCCTCAGCTCCGGAAAGCATAGCCTTTACATCTACCCCCGCAACTGCCATAGGAAAAAGTCCCACAGGGCTCAGCACCGAGTATCTGCCTCCGACATTTTCAGGAATGTCAAAAATAGTGTAACCTTTTTCTTCAGCTTCTTTCCTCAAAGGGTTTTCACCTTTATCCGTAATCACAAAGATTCTGCGCGCCGCAGCTTCTTCTCCGTATTTTTCCGCCAGAGCTTCTTTTATAATGGAAAATGCCACATTCGGGTCTACCGTAGTACCTGACTTTGAAATCATACATACAGCAACCTCTTTTTTCTTAATGTCTTCCACAAACTCCCTAAGATATGCAGCGCTCAGGCTCTTTCCCGCAAACTTGACCTCAGGATATGCATATGACGGCATATTTGTGCCTCTCACCCTGTCAAAGCCCACCAGGGCATGTATCGCCGCACGGGCACCGAGGTAAGACCCTCCTACGCCTATTACTATCAGCTCCCTGCATTCATCCTGTATGACTGCAGCACAGTTCAGTATTCTTTCCAGCTCCTCCCTGTCCGTTTTCATAGGAAGCTTAACCCATCCCGTAAACGGTTCCTTGTCGGACCACAGCTTTCCGAGGATGTTGTCCACCTCACTGCTGTAAGCTTTTATTCTGTCCTTCTCTATCCCTGTTTTCTCTATGTTTACTTTTAAATCCATATTTTCCTCCCCTAGTTTTGAGGCGTATAGTTCGGAACTATTTCCTGAAGCCATTTCTTGACCTCTTCCTCTGTCATATCCGAAACCTTTTTAACCTCGCCTTCTATTGATTCCTGCATATCTTCCGCATCCAGCATAGCCTTAAGTGTAGGGTTTGCGGGAAGAGGATGACCTACATAAATCTTGTCGTGAGCCGTCTTCTCGATTCCTTCTTCGTTCAGCAGGAGCTCTTCATAAAGCTTTTCTCCCGGTCTCAGTCCCGTTATCTGGATGTCTATATCAACATACGGAACATAGCCTGAAAGCCTTATTACATTTTCCGCAAGCTCAAGAATCTTTACAGGTTCTCCCATGTCAAGAATAAAGATTTCTCCGCCCTCTGCCATGGCTCCTGTCTGTATCACAAGTTCGACAGCCTCCGGTATAGTCATAAAGTACCTTGTAATGTCCTTGTGTGTGACTGTAACAGGTCCGCCTTTTTCAATCTGCTTTCTGAAAATAGGTATAACAGAGCCATTGCTGCCGAGTACGTTTCCGAATCTTACCGCTGCAAACGTAGTCTGGGAGTTTTTGCTCTTGTCCTGCAGTATCATTTCTCCCACTCTCTTTGTCGCACCCATGACATTTGTAGGATTTACCGCCTTGTCCGTGGAAATCATTACAAATCTTTCCGCTACAAACTCGTCCGCAAGATCTATCATGTTCTTTGTACCGATGATATTGTTTACAACTGCTTCCTTCGGATTTTTCTCCATCAGAGGAACATGCTTATGTGCTGCTGCATGAAATATAACATGAGGCTTGTACTTCATGAATACTTCCCTCATACGCTTCTTATCGCGCACGGAGGCAATAACCACTTCAAACTCCAAAGTCTTATATGTTTCCCTCAGTTCATTTGCAAGCTCAAACACGGAGTTTTCATATATGTCCACAGCAACCAGTCTTCTTGGTCTGAACTTTGCTATCTGACGGCAGAGCTCGGAACCTATAGAACCGCCCCCACCTGTAACCATAACAATCTTTCCCTCTATATAGCTGCTTATTTCCCTCAGGTTGACATGCACGGGATCTCTTCCCAGGAAATCTTCAATGTCCACATCCCTAAGCTTGCTTACACTTACCTTGCCGTTTATAAGCTCAATCAGGCTTGGCAGAATCTTAATCTTGCATCGTGTCCTCTTACATTCATCCACAATAGCCTGTATTGCTTTCTTGTTTGCGGAAGGTATGGCTATGATGATTTCATCAACGCCGTACTTTCTTGCCGCATGCCTTATTTCCTGTCTGCCGCCGTAAATCTTGACGCCGCAGATTCTGTGCTTCTGCTTTGTTACATCATCATCTATTGCAACGACTACTTTCTTTCCATACTCATGGTGATTCTTGATTTCATTTATCATGGAAGCTCCCGCTTCTCCTGCGCCTACAACCATAACCTTTGTAACATTGCCGCCTATGATGTCTTTTCTTCCTATACGCAGCACAAAACTGTTAAAGGTCCCCGGATTTCTGAGATTTCTTATATATCTGTATGAAAATCTTGAAATTCCGAGCATAAATACCATAAAAAGAAAGCTTACGATATATATACTTCTGGGCATGCTCTGTACAGAGAAGGTCATAACAAACATAACCGCCATCTGTGCTATGCCTGAGGCAATTATTATTTTTATGAGTTCTTCCGTACCTGCATATCTCCACATGCTTGTATAAAGCCCCATAGCCGCAAACACAGCAAGACATGCAAAGGTTATAACGAACAGATTGTTTGCATAAACGCCGAACCATGCCTCAAATATAGTGGAATTTACATCAAAGTCAAAACGCAGCAGAAATGCGGCAATGTACGATATATTTGTTATCAATATATCCATTACCAGCAAAATCGCTATTCTCGAAAGCTTTACAATATTCATCTATAAAAATTCTCCTAACTGTTTCTTTATATTTATTACTGCTCTTCCGGGTTTTCATTCCTCATTCAATTTACGGCAGTAAAAAAGAGCGGGTTCACTGACCCACTCTTTATTATATTGCAAATTGTACAGTTACGCCATATATTTTTTGTTTTTCAATGTTTACGGCTACTGCGGCAAATTTTCTATAATTGCCCTTGCCGCATCCATCTTTGTCTGTGTATCCATGGCAAAGTTGAAGAATGTTTCCGCAAGCATGGAATAGTCCTGCTCATTTGCCGCAAGCACGGCAATATTTTCAAGAACGAGGATATAATACTCCGAGATTTCCACGAAGGCATCCAAAGCATCCTTTGCTTCAATTTGCTCTTCCGTAAAGCCCTCTGTCGACATATTTCTGACATAATGAGCTTGCTCCTGTGCCAGCTTTACATCTTCGCTTACACCTTCGGCAATCAACAGCTTCATGGCTGCATCAGTAGTTTTCTGTATATTAAGTATCTTGTCGGTAGCGACATCGTAAAGCTCCACCGCCTTATCAAACTCTCGTACAAGCAGCCTGCTGTTTTCCGCTGTCACTAACCGGTTTTCAAGATTTTCATCATCCTTCTGCCCTTCATCCTGCTTTGGCTGTTCTTCCTCAGGCTTTTCAATTATAATCGTCTTTGTCTCATTGTCCCACTGTATCTCCCTGTTCATCAGTTCCGAAACAGCTCTTAACGGCAGGTATGTACTTCCTTCATATATGATAGGATAAACGGTTTTTCCATCCTCATCATTAAACACTTTCATGTTAAAATCATACATGATATTGATGTCAGGGCGTATATATACCTTTACAAGACCTCCCTTTTCATCAGGTGCCTGATAAGCTTCTTTTTCCACTGTTTCCAGCGATTTTCTGCTTTCTGTATCTTTTTTGGCCTTCGATTTGTTAGGATTGCTTAAAGTTTTCCCAATGTATACAGTTTTGCTGTAGTTGTCCCATTCCACATCTTCATCCATCAAAGCCGAAACAGCGCGCACGGGAAGATAAGTGCTTCCCTGATAAACGATAGGGTACACTCTTTTTTCATTAACATCTTTAAAAATCTGAACCATTCCGTCAACTTCTATAGTAAAGTTCGGACGGCAATACGCTGTAGTTTTTATTGTTTTTGCAGTATCTGCACATACCGGTACCACAGCTGTGAAGCATAACGTAATCGTCAGCAAAATCCCTAAAATGTTGTTTTTCTTCTTCATGCAAAACTCCCCCAAATGTAAATACTCCCTATTTTTTTCAGTATAACATCATTCAAAGATTTGTGCTATACTTTTTAAGTACAAGATAAACAATATTTGGAATTTTAAAGAAACGGAGAACTAATATTTATATGGACGGAATCATTATAGACAAAGCAATACTGCATATACTTGACACAAGCATCGAAGCTCCTGTGCTTGCGGACAGACTTATGGAATTCTCACCTCAGGCCGATGAATTTCTAAGAAGCCATCTGCTGAAAGCTCTTGAAGATGGAGATGTCAAAAAAGGTTTTTTCATTGACAGTGAGGATTTTGATACTGAAGGCTTCAAGGCTGCAGTCAGCAATCCCGATCCCGCTAACTTCATAACGGTTTCACAGCAGATTGCGCAAAATATTTTTGACATTGCCGCTGCCAATCCCGCAATCCCTGCCGCAGATGTTCTGATGTGCCATTTCCGTCAGGGACCCGAATACTATTTCGGCATCTTAAAGTTTAACTATAAAGAGTCCTACATCCATCAGTTTTTTATGAACGGCGATGCGAAGGAAACGGGCATTATCAAGCAGAACACCACAATCGCAGGTGAAAATCAGAAGCTGGACGAATTTGCCTTTATTAAGCTGGACGATTTCAGCATTTTTATAAAAGAAAAAAAGTATGAAATAAACGGTGCAAAAGAATTCTATCTTTCAAAACGCATTTTAAACGCTTCAACGGACCTTTCCCCCAAATCCAAGATAAAAATCGTTGAAAAGGCCGCAGAGAAGGTTATAAAAGAATATTACGGCGAGGATCCTTTGAAGGTTTCCCTGCTTAAAACAGAACTGAAAAACTGTGTGGACGAAAGCAGCATAGTAGAAATCGACAGGATAACAAACGCTGTATTTGAAAATAATTTTTCGGCACAGCAAAGATACAAAGAAGAAGTTGCCGGCAAAGGCATATCCTCCCAAAAGTTTGAGGTCCCTCAGGAAATAGAAAAAACTGTTTCAAGGAAACAGAAAATCACTACTGATTCCGGGATAGAAATCAGCCTGCCTGTAGACTATCTTGAAAACCAGAAAAAAATAGAGTTCATAATGAACGAGGACGGAACTATGTCCATCCTCATCAAAGCCGTAAATATCAAATAACCAAAAACATTAAGCGGAAGTAAATCTGTCAAAACCATAGCTTACAGCTGCACAGACAGCCATTCCCAGAAGCGCCGCAGCGCCGTTTACATCAAAGGTAAAGCCGGGATAAATCGTAAATACCGATCCGGCAACAAGCCCTAAAATGGAAAAATACATGGCCTGCGGATGCCTGGAAAGCATAATCTTCACAAGCTGTACACCCACCAGTCCGCCGCCTGCCACACCCAGTGCAACACACAGCAATACAACAATCTCCAGTTCTGCTATAGCTTTCATAACTACAGCGTAGCATCCGAATAAAAGCAGCATAAATGAGCCGCTTATTCCCGGCAGAATCATTGCTATCGTGCTTATAAAGGCAGCTATAAAGAGCCATATCAGCATAATAGGCAAATCAAGACTTTCCACTCCTGCAGCAGTTCCTCCGCCTTCATTTGCGCCCTCCATCATGCCGAATATCGTTACGGCAATCATAAAAATAAATGCCATGACAAAAGGAATCCAGTTCTTTTTTTCTATTCCGCCAAATCTTGCTCTCCTGTAAATCATCGGCATACTGCCGATAATCAGACCTATAAAACAGAAGTTGACAATCATATAATAATTTTCGTACATATATGTTATCACCCTGCTGAAAGCAAACATTCCCCCTGCCGCCCCGCAGCCAAGCGCCGCAAGGAAAGGCAGATTCTTTTTAAAGTTTTTAATGCTCAAAGACAGCAGGAGTCTGTCATATATGTTGAGCATAACTGCCATGGTTCCTCCGCTTACTCCAGGTATTATATTCGCAATCCCTATCAGCATCCCAAAAACAAAATTTTTTACATTCCCCATAAATCTACCCCTTTGTTTTCTTTTTCTTTTTCCCCTTCTTCTTTTTAGGCTCCGGAAACCTGTTGTTCATGTGTTCATACATGACCAGAAGCTTTGACGCGACCGGCTCGGAGAACTTTGATATAAAAAGCTCTACAAGAGGCTTCTTAATACCGAATTCCCTGCTGTACCATACAGCCCTGAGCATCTTAGGTCTTTTGTTAAAAATCTCCCTGCGCATCAGGAACCATAAAATGCATTGCTCCAGCTTTTCCCGGAGCTCTTCTGTAATACTTTCCTCTTTTTCAATCCACTTCAGAGCCTTAAGAGGTTTATCTATATATTTTTCAATATAGCTTTCGCGATTATATGCAAGAGCCGGTTCCATGCCACGAAGCTGCGCTCCTATTCTTTTCTTTACCAACGGCCTTCCTACCAGTGCCAGAGTTCCCTCTTTTGCACATGAAAACGCAAGATACTGGTCATATTTCATATAGGGGCAAAACGGCACTGCTGCTTTTGCCTTTTCCGCATTCACCAGCATAGTGCAGCCCATAACAAAATTGTTGGCAAGTATGTGGTGTGCCAGCCCTGCTCCCGTCTTATACTTTAAATCTTTTCTTATCCGTGTAATACTTTTGGCAATCATGTCGCCGTCGCCGTTTACAGCCGACGCATCCGAAAATGCCAGGTCAGCCTCCATATCCTCAATTTCCACAAGACACCGTTTTATTTTCCCCGGCTCCCATATGTCTTTCTGAGTGCAGTAAGCGAAATAATCCCCCGCACCGTTTGCTGTCATTTTCTCAAAAGTGCGTTCTCTTCCCATATGACTTTCGTTTCTCTGGACAGTATAAGGGAACTTCGTTATAGTTTCCTGAACTATTTTCTGCAGATCTTCAAGAGATACCACTTCCGAGCAGTCATCAACAACAGTCAGTGTTATATGTTCATAGTTCTGGTCATTTATGGATTTCAGCTGTGCCTTGAGCCATTGTTTCGTAGGATTATATGTAGTAAGAAGAATATTCACGGAAGCATTGCTTTTCGGCTGTCTTTCCACGCCTCTTGCTTTTCTTGCGGCCTTACGCGCCCTTCTTTTGTCTTTCCTTGCCTTTGATTTCGCCGCTCTCTTTTTTCTCTTTGCTTCCTTTTTTTCTTTTTTGCTCTGCTTCTTCTGCTTTTTCGCTCTCTCTTTTTCCTCTTCCCTTACCGCTCGTTCTGAAGCCTTTTTAGCCTTTTTTAATGCCTTTTTCTCTTCTTTTGAAAGTTTAGGCGGCTCTTCCGGTTCCTCTTCCTCATCTTCGTCGTCAACCCATCCGAACTTGGCAGCCAGAGTCTGTGCTCTTGCTGCTTTTTCCGCCGCAAGCCTTTCGGCCTCCTCCTTAGCTATCCTTTCAGCTTCTTCTCTTTCGGCTTGTTCACGGGCAATTTTCTGCCTTTCTTCTTCTTCCGCCGCTTCTCTTGCAGCCTTCTCATCCTCTGCCAGAAGTTCATCCAGAAGCTCCATGGTGGCCTGCTCCAGATTATTGTCGTGTTCAGAAGCTTCCTGATTTTCTTCACTAAGGTTATCTTCAGTTTTCATATTCTCAAGTTCATTGCTCATATATCTGTTCCCTCTCAACACAACTGACGACCGATGTCTTTTATATGTGTTCATTATACTCTAAAGTCCCAATATTTACAATTACCTCAATTTTACAAAAAAACAGGGAACAGAATTTTCCGTCTGCTCCCTGTCTATAAAATCTTTTTACTTATTTAGTTTCTTCTTTCATGTTCTGTGCCTGGATAATGTTCACAGCAATGCCTGTACCCAGCAGGCCGTAGAACATCGGCATAACAGATACCGTAGAGTCATTTACAAGTCCCGACACGGCAAATCCCATGATGCCAAGGAATATTCCTGCTCCCGCAAAGTCAAGGAAGGTTTCAAATCTGCATCTCCAAATCCATCTTATGCTCTGGTAAGCGTAGATAACCAGAATAGCTAAGAAAGCTATTACAGAAATGCCTCCCGTACCAACCCACATGCCCATATACATATTGTGTGGTTTATCTACGATGATGTTATAGTTGTTAGTGTAGGAAGGCGACTGCATTTTTCCTATATAGTCTTTATGAGGGAAATAAATACAATATGTGTCTGCCCCATAGCCTACCAGTGCAGTGTGCTTCATCATAGGAAGTGTTCTTGACCAGATATAGCCTCTTCCCGAGCCGAAGCTTGTATTGTTTTCCCATCCTATATGCGGAACATTTTCAAGCTGGACTTCCTTGCCCATGTCATTTACAAGAACTGCTTCTTCACCCAGCCTGAAAGGCCATTCCTTGCCGTTGGTATCAAGGATCAGATAATATCTATCATTATCATCTATTCCAAGCTTAAATGATAAATCCGCAAACCTTTCATCTTCAAAGTGATGTATAGAGAGTTGATCAGACAGATATGCTATAGCTGAACCCTCTCCATCAGTTGCAGATATATCAGAAACGTCTCCCTCAGCAGTATCTATGTTAATGACCTCACCGTCATAGCTTACAGTAATCACACTGCCTTCTGTTTTTATATAGTCCACTTTTGCCTGTGTCACAAGAAGAGAATCTCTATTTTCTTCTTGTTCTGTGGCTTGGGCTGTTTCCTGTGTCTTTACGCTATTGACAGCTCCTGTCAGCTCAGGCATCCATCTTTCATAGGTAACTCCGCCTACAAGCAAAGTTATTGCTATAAGGACAGCCAGAGGCTTGATCCAGTTTATAATCTTCCTGTTCATAAGGATAAGAGCAAGAAGTACAACTACTGCCATGCCCAGGAAACCACCTGAAGAAGCTGAGCCTATCAGGTTATATATCAGAAGTGCAAACAGACCGCACCATGCAGCAGTTTTCCATACAGGCACTTCTTTTCCCTTTTTTGCACAATAAATAAAAATCAGACCAAAAAGAGGGATAAGCAAAGTCAGGTAAAATGAGACATAGTTGATATTATATACAGTCTGATATATCTGCTTATTCGTAAATGTAAAGTTCAGGAACTTTTCACCGTTTGCGGCAGCCTGCTCTATTAAATCCCAGGTGCTTACACCATTTGATGTCATGGAATTTGGCACAATCAGCTTCTGTCCTACAACTGTCCTGAAAAAGTCTTTATCAATTCCCTGTGAAAGCCCCAACAGTCCCAGAAGAGCACTTGCAACTCCTACAGGATATACAATCCATTTTACGGATTTTTCAGTATTTACTGAGTTAATCACATAAAACAGCATAATCATATAACAAAGAAGTACTGCTGTTCCTTCAAATCTGTCGTTCCAGCCAAGCCATGAAAACTCTTTGTAGTCGCTTGCGGCATAAGAAATAAGCACAAAGGCAGTATATACCAGCATAGGCACATAAATAACAGTTCTCTTTACTGACATGTTCTGCGCAAAGACTCTATATGCCAAAAATACCAATGCCAACACACCACATACACATACAGCGATCATTTTGTAATAGCTGAAGAAATCTGTAAGTGTGTCTTCAGAGTTCGTCCAATAAAACTGCTTCATAGGTCTTGTATATGTTGCCATTCGCACCATAGTTATAATTATTGCTGTAAAAAAAGCAGGCAACAACATCTGGAACCAATGGACATCTGTACCAATCTTTGGGGCTTCGCTCATAGCCCAAAGATATTCCGTTCTTTCCTTATCTTTCATCTGAACCTCCATATATATTTAAGAAATTATATCCACACTTTTAGTATTATACCCTTAAAGTGTGCTATTTTCAATAAATATTAAACCCCAGAAACAGAAATCACAAATTCCTGCCTCTGAGGTTCATTGCTCTAAATCATGTTTAAAATTTTAATGCCTAGGTTATTATCCTGCAATATTGGCTGCTGTTGTACCTACTCCCTGCGAAAGTTCAAAGTCTTCCACTGCAAGGTTGTATTCAAGCAAGGCATTTGCCTGGGATAGTTTGGCATTGTACAATCCCAGATTTGCCTGCTGAAGCGTTGTTATGGTTGCCATACCGTACTCGTACTGAATCTGAACGATTTTAGCGCTTTCCGCTGCATCTTTCACTGCTTTCTTGCTTGTCTGAACCTTCTGGTACGCTGTGTTCATAGCTGCATATTTCATACGCACATCCATCTCCACCTGCTTCGGTGCAGTATTGTCTGCAAGCTGTGCTCCCAGCACGCCTACTTTTGCCGACATATATTTTGAAGATGTCGAAGGATAAGCCTTGTAGTTATCAAAATTCAGATTTGCCATCTGCAGATTATATGCAGCTTCTTTGATTTCCAACCTGTTTTCCTTAGCCTTTTTTATGGCCTCGTCCAAAGTTGTTTTAGGCAGTGCCACTTCTTTGATTTCATCGGTAAACTTCACACTCTGCATCAGAGGATAGTCCATGCTTATATTGAAAGACATCTTCAACGTATTTAATCCGTCAAGAGCCGTTCTGTATCCGTCTTTAGCTGTATTTAAGCTACTCTCAGCGCTGTTAAGATCAAGGTCAGAAGCCTTTCCGACCTTGTACATCAGCTGTGTATTTGAAAACAGCTTTTCGTTTATTGTAACATTTTCCTTTGCGATAGCTACCTGCTCTTCAAGATTTTTCAGAGTATAATAATTCTCAAAAGTATCTCTTTTAAGTGCATTTACTCTCGCGGTATGGTTTGGCTCTATGACAGACATAGCAAAAGTACGCATAGCAGTAACCATTTTCTTGTTTGAACTGTCATAAGTCCAATAAGCTGAACTATTTTCAGCACCCGGCTTATCCATGGCATCATCCAGTTTCTTTAAATTACTAACAGTCTCTGAGTATCCCTTCGCTATAGCCGTATCATTTTCTTTCTGTACTTTCAGCATTTCCATGGACAAGCTGCTTTCAAGCTTCTTATATGCTCCCTCGAGAGACAGACTAATAGTCTGCCCGCTTGGGCTGTTACTTGCGACTTCTTTTTCAACCTCCGCAGCAGTATCAGCAAAAACAACTGCAGAAGACATAGTCATGGTGCATATAATGCCTGCTGCCAAAACGCTTCTCAGATAATTCTTCTTCATATAAAATTCACCTTCCTGATAAATAACCTTTAAATAAACCTTTTTTGCTATAAAAGTATAACACCCATTGATGCTTACTATCAATGGGCATATTTAATCATTTTGTCGTAAACTCAAGATAAACTTTACTACTTTCAAATTATTAGTCTCTTCTAAACAAATCTCTTGTATAAACCTTTTCTTCCACATCATCCAAGCATGGATCATATCTATTAGCAATGATACTATTAGAAAGCCTTTTGAACTCTTCCAAGTCATTTACTATTTTGCTCCCAAAGAAAGTAGTTCCATCTTCCAAGGTTGGTTCAAAAACGATTACCTTAGCACCTTTAGCCTTAATACGCTTCATTATGCCTTGTATACTACTCTGACGGAAATTATCCGAATTGCTCTTCATAGTTAAGCGGTATACACCTACAATCACTTCCCTTTCCTTTGCTCCTTCATAAGCATTATTGTCCAGATAAGAATAATACCCTGCTCGCTTTAATACTTGATTAGCTATAAAATCTTTTCGAGTTCGATTCGACTCTACAATAGCTTCAATCAAGTTCTGCGGCACATCATCGTAGTTAGCCAACAACTGTTTGGTATCCTTAGGAAGACAATATCCACCATATCCAAAAGATGGATTATTGTAATGATTTCCTATACGAGGATCAAGCCCCACTCCTTCAATTATTTGCTTAGTATCTAATTCTTTCATCTCAGCATAAGTATCTAACTCATTGAAAAAACTTACTCTCAAAGCTAAATAAGTGTTTGCAAAAAGCTTTACCGCCTCAGCCTCTGTAATACCCATAATCAAAGAATCTATATTTTTCTTCAACGCCCCTTCCTTCAAAAGTTTTACAAAGGTTTCTGCTTGTTCCTTTAAAATGTCACCTTTAGAACATCCCACTATTATCCTCGAAGGATACAAATTGTCATATAAAGCTCTCGACTCACGGAGAAACTCAGGACTGAAAAGTATATTTTCACAATTGTATTTTCTTCGCACACTCTCTGTGTATCCAACAGGTACCGTAGATTTTATAATCATAACGGCGTTGGGATTTACTTTTAAAACAAGCTCAATAACCGCTTCCACCGCCGAAGTATCAAAAAAATTCTTTTGCGAATCATAATTTGTAGGTGCCGCTATAACAACAAATTCTGCTTCTCTGTATGCCTTTTCTCCATTCAAAGTAGCTGTTAAATTCAACTCTTTCGACTTCATGTATTCTTCAATCTCCGCATCCTGTATAGGAGAAATTCTATTATTAATTTTATCTACTTTCTCAGATACTATGTCTACCGCTGTAACTTCGTTATGCTGTGCCAGAAGCACTGCCAAAGAAAGCCCTACATAACCGGTACCTGCTACTGCTATTTTCATATCGACGTTATACCTCTCTTGATACAAACATTATTTTTTTCAAAGCTCCGCAAACCATATTAATAACTGTTAAAAGTCCGCTGCTCGCAACATCTCTTCCCTGTTCATCTCTGTACAGCTTATAGTGCCACTTTATCAGTTTAGTATAACCTTGATTTGATATAGAGCCAACTCTCTTTCTATACATTGCTAAATTTTCGTCAAGAAGAAAACAATCTGTTTTTTCTACAACCTTTAGCCATATAGCATAATCGTTATTTTTCTTTATATCGTTTATTTGAATCAATCCTACTATCTTTCTGTCATACATAACTGTCAGACAACCGGGCCAGCAGTATAAATACATGCCTACTTTTGTTATATGCTTAGGGCCTGAGACAGTTTGCCCCATGAGCTTTGAATCTTCATCAATAAGACTGTATTTTGTATATGAAAAATGGCACCTATTTTCCTCCATAAACGCAATCTGTTTTTCCAATTTGTCCACACTCCATAAGTCATCCGAATCCAAAAATGCAATCCATCTGCCGTTTGCCTCTCTCAGAGCACGATTCCTCGAAACTGCAGCACCACTGTTTTTTTCATTTTTTATAACTTTTACTCTTGTTTCCTTCGTATCATTCAAATACCTTTCTATAATCTCCAAGGAGTTGTCCGAGGAACAATCATCCACAATTATCATTTCCCAGTTTTGATAGGTCTGCTTTTGCACTGATTTGATTGTTTCCGTAACAAACCTCGCTGTGTTATAAGAAGGCGTTATTATAGACACCAACGACTGTCCATTCATGTTTACATGTCCTCTTCTACTACAATATATTTATGGTTAATATCCCTTACAGCCAGTAAGGAATTATCCATCTTGTTGCTTAAGCTGTATAATGATGGAGCAATAGG
>JBJETA010000164.1:0-6723 GCA_051883075.1 Anaerovoracaceae bacterium | reverse complement strand
GGTGGTCATATACCTTATTTTCCGAAACCATTGAAGCTGCAGCATACTGCGCAATCATGAAACCGTTGTTTAATCCGCCGTCCTTAACAAGGAATGTTGGCAGACCCTCTGACAATGCACCGTTTACCAGTCTTTCTGTTCTTCTTTCCGATACATTTGCCAGCTCTGAAACAGCAATCTTTAAGAAGTCAAATGCAAGAGCCATAGGCTGTCCGTGGAAATTTCCTCCTGAGATAACCTCATCCTGATCAGGGAATACAATAGGATTGTCTGTAACTGCATTGATTTCTCTTGTTACTGCCTGACGCACATATTCGATGGCATCTCTTGATGCTCCGTGAATCTGAGGCATGCATCTCTGTGAATATGGATCCTGTACCTTTGTTGGGTGAAGCGGAAGTGCATTCTTTGAACCTGCAAGCAGATTTCTCAGGTTTTCTGCAACATCCATCTGTCCCTGATGTCCTCTTAACTCATGTGTTTTAGGGTCATAAGCCTTTACGATGGCGTGAAGAGCTTCACCTGTAAGTGCTCCTGCGATATCAGCAGCCTTTACTAAGTTTATAGCATCAAATAAAGTGTTAAGTCCTACTGCAGTCAGCATCTGTGTACCGTTGTTAAGTGCAAGACCTTCCTTTGAAGCAAGAACTACAGGAGTAAGACCTGCCTTGTCAAAGGCTTCCTGTGCCTCGACGATTTCTCCCTTATATTCAACATATCCAAGACCGATAAGACCTAAAGCGATGCATGATAATGGCGCTAAGTCTCCGGATGCTCCTACTGAACCCTTTTCAGGCACGATAGGATGGATTCCTGCATTTATCATATCGATAAGAGTCTGTAAGGTTTCAAGTCTGATACCTGAATTTCCTCTTGATAATGAATTTGCCCTAAGCAGCATGGCTGCTCTTACATACTTTGTTTCATAAGGCTTACCCATCGCACATGTATGGCTGATGATTAGATTTCTTTGAAGTGTAGCTGTCTGTTCAGTGTCAATTGCTACGTTTGCAAACTTTCCGAAGCCTGTTGTCAGACCATACACAACTGCCTTTTCAGCAACCTTTTTTTCTACATAATCCCTTGCCTTCTTTACGGCAGCTTTCGCATCTTCGGCGATTTCCACCTTTTCATTGAATCTGGCAACCTGGATAACGTCTTCGATTGTTAAGCTCTTACCGTCAATAATAACGCTCATGATTTCATCCCTCTCATTCCATAAAACTTATTTTTATTCACCGTTTTTGTATAATAATACAATATGATAAATTTGTTGTTGTCACGGACACATTATACCAAACCTCATATATGTTTTACAACTTTTTATTTCAAATTTTCTCAAAATTGCTTTTTTTTGCTTTATTTTGCTGTTTTAATTGTGATTTATGAGCTTATCTTGTTCTTTTTTCACTATATCGGATTAAAGCAAAATAGTTATTTCGCGGATATACTTTTTCCCTGTTTTGCTTTATCACGTTATCACTTTACTACGCATAATTATTCGTGGTATGGTTATTCACAACATTGCATCCTGTTTTATTGCTATGCAGCTTCTTTCCCAATAATGTCCTGTTTTTTGTAGCCGGACAACAAAATTGACAATTGTGGACAACAAAATTGACAAAAACTTAGCAACAGCTCTTAGATATTTATGCAAAAACAGATGCCAAATTGACATCTGTTTTTTAGTTCTTAATTTTCAACTGCAGGAGGCATTCCCATAGCAATCAATTTGCGGTCAAAGGCTCCGCCTCTGTAACTCATAACGAAGCTTCTTACCTGATCATGTGACAAATCAATTACATCATTGTTTCCATTTGGATCTGAGCCATCACCGTTTATAATCTTTGCATCCATCAATGTATTGATAATATCTCTAAAACCATATTCGTTGGGAATGTCTGATAATCTCTGATATCTTATCATTTCGTCCTCATCCTCCTCTTTTTCTTCCGTGCTTACCTCTATTATCCAATAATATTTAACCTGACTTTGCCATAGCGTTACATCAGCACAAGTTCTTTCCGCCTTTGTGCTATTAGGGTCATTAATAAGAACTTTATTGCCTTTAAGTTCATATGCCAATATGTAATGCCCAGAGCTTGTCCAATTTCCTTTCCCCATACAGGCAATTACCCAGTTTCCTTTTTTTAGGGCTTCTATCGCTTTCTGATGCGCTTTTTTCGCAACTGCACCATTTGATTTGTAGATGTTAGCCAAATTAATCCTCTTTAAGGTTATTCCATACGCTACTCCCGCAGGAACAAAATAACTGTAATATGTGCCCTGATTCGGAGCCTTATAGCCATGTTTTAATGCCCATTGGCAAGTTTCTTTTGGTGTTATGGTTTCGTCTTTAAGTGTTGCAATAACCATTGCCATGCAGGAAGGCCCGCATCCCGATGCCCCTATCGTTGTTTTTTCGCCTGGTGCAGAATAGTCAAGATTTTTCCACCTGATATCCGTCTGTAGATAACTAATTGGTCTCATCTTCAGTGCCTCCCTTCAAATCCGCTGCCTTTTGAGCTTGTGTCCCGAAATAGAAAGCTATAACGACACTGAATATAGTTAAAAACTGTTCTCCGGTTATAACCTTCTGCACCGCTAAAATGCAGAAAACTACAGTAAGCATAATAGTTACTACTGACTTCACCTTTAACAAATTCATAACACCTGTTACTACCGTCTGCTTCATATAATCATCTCCTAATAATCTCTTGTTTCCATACTTCCCATTGCGGCATCATACTTTATGCCTCCAATAGTATTTTCAGCTTTGCTCTTATTATAATAAAAAGAAACGCTTGTCCCATACGCTGCCCAGATTGCTGTTATCAATGTTGTTAAAAACGGTAAGGAGCCTGTATACCCATATGTAATACATAGTTCTACAAAATTTAAAGTTTTATATGTAGAGAAATATACAGCCATTGTTTCCATTAAAATAATGAGCTTTGAAAATTCAAACTTTCTCAAATCAATTCCCTCTCTTGTTTTTACTGTGCAGCTTCAGTTAGTGCTTCTGTATCATTTTGTTCATCACCTGTTGTTGGTTCGTCCACCACAGGTTCTGTACTTTCAGAAACTTCCTCAACCGATTCTGGATACTTTTTGTTAATCAAAACGATTAACTCCGTGTATTCCTCTGCTGTGATTGCCTTACCTGCAAACATGGTGTTTACAATAAGCATGGCTTCTGCCCTGTTGTTATAATATCCTGCACTGATTAAAGCTGATAAAGTGTTATACATTTTCTGTCCCTCCTATTACTTTTTCAAATTCGTTGATTATGCGTCTATATTCAACATCAGCAATGCTTGCCAATGCTTGAATGTGTTCACGGTCAGCCTGCACCTTATTATCCCAAACAACACCTGTGTTCATGGCTTCTACAAGCTGATTGACTTTCCTTATTACAGCCACTCTAAAAGCTTTCTGGTCTGCCCCGACTAAGGCTTTTTCGTTTAACTTATCTATCATTCAGACACCGCCTTTCCGTATGCGTTTAACTCAAATAATGCTGCATTATTACCTGTCAAACTAGTCCACACATTAAATACACATCTAACATATTTCGCTCTTATAGGATTAACAAGTGTCACCTCATAATCATTACCATCACTATAAATATCACTAGGGAAGCCGCTTGTTTCAGTGTATTTTGCAACTTCAACCAAGTTGTCCTCATTTTCACCTATCAATACTCTATAATCCATAGTTCTATCACTGTTAGCAGTTAAACTTACTGCAAATATATCTATGAGATTTTCAAATTCATACTGTACCCATTCCCCTGATTGGTAAGGATATAAAGTACCATAAGCAGTGGCTTCTTTATCAAATGCTTTATATTCAGCACTTGCAGAAGAATATGCACCTCTCAAACTACTACATACTCCCCTCGGTTCTGTATTGCTTATCATGGTAGGAATACTTTTGGCTACATTCTTCATAGCTTCTAATGATGTTGGTATCATTGTCATAAACTTGTACCACACAGGATGCTTGAATAATGTATCGTAAGCAATGTTGTTTACGAGTGCTGACATAGCAACTTCTGAATTACAGATAGCTACCATCAAGTCACCAGTACATCCTACCAAGTAGTCAACCGCCTCTTGATTGCTCATCAATGTAGCCATTGCAGTGCTGTCTGCAAGTAATGTATCAATGTCTGATACTGTTATGTCTGCTTTGCTTGCCCATTCTGTGAAGTTGTCTGCCTTAGACAAAAACACATTATAGTAATATTGTTTTCTACTCGTTTTTCCACTTGACAAAAATAGATGCAATCCACCAATTGTCGATTCTTTTCTAACTAAAGTTTTTTCTGTTACTGTTCCTGCTTCAACGCACACTCCGCTAATTTGCACAGAACCTAAATTACCAGTTCCGTTACAAGAATAAGCTTCGGTATATTCAGTGTAAATCGCTATCATATTAAAAGTTTGGTCAGTATCATCTATTCCATTAGCAGTTGCAAAACCACAGTTGTTATAGCTAGAACCTGAAGAAGATATAGTATATAAGTTATCAGCATTTTTAGTTGCAGTTCCGCCCGAACCATTAGATAAATAAGTTTTCACCCAGCCACCTGTAATAGCTTCACACTCATTACCCGAATCGTAGAGCATGGTATAGTGCAGTAAGCTCTGTGCAGTCGGTAACATCATCATAAACTTCGCCCAATGTGGGTTTGCAATTACCTTGTTCAAGTATGGGCTTTCTACAAGTATACTTACAACCGTTTCATCATTCAGTATACCAACCATAAAGTCGCCTGTGCATTGCTTTACCATGAATTTAACTGCAGCTTCTGAGTTGAAGATTGCTGTCAAAGCTTCGGTATCTGCAATCAGTTCCTCAATGGTGTTTGGTGCTGTGATTCCTGCTTTTGCACATAGGGTCTGGTAATCGTCGGGTTTGGTAAGAAATAGATTGTAAATATTTGCACTTCTTGATGATTGTGCTCCACTCATTACAGACACATAATAATTTCCAATCATACTTGAAATGTCATAAGTTTTAATAGTTCTTGTAGTATGATTGGCAAAAAGCATTGTTTCTGCACTTTCAACTGCCTTTGACATTGTAATTCTTACCTGCAATGAATTGTCATATGAAGAGCCACTTGTTGAGCAATCTACATAAAGTGTTTTATATGCAGAAAATTCTATAGTATTACTAGTTCCTAATAGATTAAATGTATTTGATGCTCCTTCGGTATAAATGTTATCAGAGTTCTTAGTTCCTGCTGTAACGGTATATCCTGAGTATGAATATCCATCAGCACTCCAAACGCCACCTACCTCTTCACACTCGTTACCGTTGTCATACGCCATTGCGTAGTTGATGAGCTGTTCGTAGTCTTCTTCAACAGTCCGTCCATATGCCATCCACCATCCCTGATCGGTTAAGGGGTTCCCAAGATTTTCATCCGCAAGAGATCTATAAATAACTCCATCTGAATAACACAGCTCATTTTGGCTGTAAATACGGATTACTGAATACTCTTGGATGGTTTTTGTTAGTTCTTTCATAAGATTCTTAACGCTTTTATGTGCTTCAAGGATGCCTTCCTCAATATGCTCCATACGCTCTTTATTAATTAAGGTACCGGCCTCTATGATATTGCCATTTTCATCAACAACGGCATCTTTCCACTCTTGCTTAACATAATCAGCCATCTATCATTCCCTCCATCTCCGTGTATTTGTATTTGAATGTTACATATAAACCTTTGCTGTCCGGCTTTGAAATAACTTCTGAAGACATAGCAACTATATCGCCCTCTGCATCAATTAACTTTATTTCTGATATTGTTCCTTCATATTCAGTACCTACCATTATATAAAGTCTTATTGTGTCACCATTTCTTTCCTTTTTATATAAAGGAACATTGTCAACCTCAATGCCATTTACCTTGAAGCTCCCATGATGTATGCTTTCCATAAATGCCTGTGCCTGTTTTTCAATTCCTCTCTCTGTTAATGTCAACATTTTAAGTACCTCTTTAAATAATTTCTTTGTCATGTTATACTTCACATATACTACAGCTGTTAATGATTAGTTTCGGTTCGATTCCGAATGCTGCCATTTTACGTTACTTTAAAAGGATATTAAATATTGTTTTGGATGGCACAATATTTAATTTGCTTCATTTCGGCATTTCAAAACTTTTTAAGGCAATCAAAGGAGCTGATAATATGAAGAAGATTCTTAAAATCACTTTAGCAAGTGTGGCTGGTGCCGCTTGCGGCAGTATAGTGTAAGGGTAGCACACTCATTTGTATAGGCACGACACCAGCCGCCATCCCCAAACTAATACAAATTTACCGGGGCTCCGCATTGCTGCAGGCCGCACATAGGATAACAAAGACCTATAGTGCTATATTCAGATAGAATAATCACATTTTCTGTACTTTCAGTTATGTAATTTGCTTTCGCACTTGCAGGCTTCAGCTTGCTTACATATTCATCAACCTTAGTTACATCTGTAACAACCCCTGACTTGTTTTCTCCCAAGTAGACTATAAACTCAGCCCATCTGTCTGCATCATACAGATAAAAAGGTTCTAAATAAACATCTTTATATCCCGCATTTTTCAAGCCATTTAAAATACCAATATTCGTTCCTGCCTGTTCTGCTATCTCATTTTTCTGCATCAGCCTGAAGCGATAGTTCTCAATATCTTCACCCTCCAGGCGGGGCATATCTCTTTC
>JBJETA010000163.1:0-28206 GCA_051883075.1 Anaerovoracaceae bacterium | reverse complement strand
ATGATACTCGTCTTTTCTGCCCTCGCCGGCTTCCATGACCTTCTTTCTTTCGGATCTTGTCTGCAGAGTAACATTGTAGCAGAACTTAACTGTATCCTCCTTGATTGACTGAATCATAAGCTCGAACATATCAAAGCCTTCATGCGCATAAGCAGCAGCAGGGTCCTGCTGTCCCAATGCTCTCAGGTTGATGCCGCTCTTCAGCTGGTCCATATCCTCAATATGATCCATCCACTTATTGTCGACAACCCTGATAAGAATCATTCTTTCAAGCTCTCTCATGCGTTCTTCGCCGATTTCCGCTTCCTTAGCCCTGTAGAGCTCCTCAAACTTTTCATAGATATCTTCCTTAAGCTGCTCTTCTGTAAGCTCCTGAATTTCGCTCTCTGAATATCCAAGGTCCTCATTGAAGTTTACACACAGCTTCTTCAGGTTCTTTCCAAGCTCGGCAAGGTTCCACTCTTCAGCAAACTTTGAAGTAACGGTAGTTGCTTCCACCATTTCATCAATAAGCTCCTGTGTCATATTCGAGATATAATTCCTCAAATCTTCACCGAAAAGAACTCTTCTTCTTTCTTCATATATAATCTGACGCTGCTTGTTCATAACATTGTCATACTGAAGTACGTATTTTCTTATATGGAAGTTCTTTCCTTCAACTCTCTTCTGTGCCGCTTCAATACGCTTTGTCAGCATACCTGCTTCGATGGCTTCATCCTCCTGCATACCAAGCTTTTCAACAAGGTTCTGCACCTTCTCACCGCCAAACAGTCGCATAAGCTCATCTTCAAGTGAAAGGAAGAACTGTGTGCAGCCCGGGTCTCCCTGACGGCCTGCTCTTCCTCGCAGCTGGTTGTCTATTCTTCTTGATTCATGACGTTCAGTACCTATGATACACAGTCCGCCAAGTTCTCTTACCTTTTCCTGTTCCTCAGCTCTCTCAGCCTTGAATCTGTTGTTCAGTTCATTGAAGGTTTCTCTTGCCTTAAGCAGCTCAGGATCATCCGTACTTACAAATGAAGTCGCAAACAGGATAGCTTCATCGCTGAAGCCCTGCCTCTTCATTTCTCTCTTGGCTTCAAACTCAGGGTTTCCTCCGAGCAGAATGTCCGTACCTCGGCCCGCCATGTTTGTTGCAATGGTTACAGCCCCAAGTCGGCCTGCTTCAGCAACTATTTCAGCTTCCTTTTCATGTTGCTTTGCATTCAGGACATTGTGCTTAATGCCTCGCTTTTTAAGCATGTCGCTGATAAGTTCTGATTTTTCGATTGAGATGGTACCTACAAGCACAGGCTGTCCCGTTGCATGAACCTCTGCAATTCTTTCGGCAATAGCCTTATACTTTCCCCGTTCGTTTGCGTATATGGAATCCTGCAGGTCCTGTCTTGCAATTTCTCTGTTTGTTGGGATTACTACAACGTCCATGTTGTAGATTTCCCTGAATTCGTCTTCTTCAGTTTTTGCAGTACCGGTCATTCCCGCAAGCTTGTTGTACATCCTGAAATAGTTCTGCAGGGTAATAGTCGCAAGAGTCTTCGACTCTGAACGTACCAGCACGCCTTCCTTGGCTTCAATAGCCTGATGAAGTCCGTCGCTGTATCTTCTTCCGAACATAAGTCTGCCTGTAAATTCGTCAACGATTACTATTTCACCGTCTTTTACGATATAGTCAACATCAAGCTTCATCAGGTTTCTGGCTTTAAGTGCCTGCATAACGTGATGGTTTATTTCCATGTTTTCAGGGTCTGAGAAGTTGTCAATGCCGAAATATTTTTCGCACTTTGCAACACCGGCTTCAGTAAGTGCCACTGTCTTATCCTTCTCTTCTATAGTGAAATCTTCTTCATTTCTCAGTGTAGTTACAAAGCTGTCCGCTCTGCCGTACAGGTCAGTTGATTTTGCTCCCTGTCCCGATATGATAAGAGGCGTTCTTGCCTCATCGATTAAAATAGAGTCAACTTCGTCCACGATGGCAAAGTTAAGAGTTTCTCTCTGTGACATGTCCTCACGGTATGTAACCATGTTGTCTCTCAGGTAGTCGAAGCCAAACTCATTGTTTGTTCCATAAGTTATATCACACTGATATGCCGCTTTTCTTGCTGCCCCTGTTACACTGTGAATAACACAGCCTACCGTAAGTCCAAGAAAGTTATAAAGCTTTCCCATCCACTCCATATCACGCTTTGCAAGGTAGTCATTTACCGTAACAACATGTACGCCTTCTCCGCTAAGTGCATTTAAGTAAGCAGGAAGAGTAGCTACCAGAGTCTTACCTTCACCTGTCTTCATCTCCGCAATTCTTCCCTGGTGAAGTGCAACACCACCGATAAGCTGTACCCTGAAATGCTTCATGCCCAGACTTCTTACCGCACCTTCACGGCATACCGCAAAGGCCTCCGGAAGCAGGTCATCAAGAGTTTCTCCGTTTTTATATCTTTCTTTAAACTCCTCTGTCTTTCCCCTCAGCTCTTCATCTGAAAAAGCCTGCATCTGTGAATCCAGTGCTTCAATCTTGTCAACAATTTTTCCTATTTTCTTGACTTCTTTGGCATTTAAATCTCCAAATATTTTTTCCATTAATCCCATTTTTACATTACCTCTTCTTCCTTTTCTATTTTAGGCAGGACTTTAACGTTTATTTCCAATGCACGTTTTCCGTCCGCTTTAGTTACTTTAGCCCTGAGGCCGTTATTTTCAAAAGTATCTCCGACCTCCGGCAATTTATCAAGATTTACCACAACCCAGCCGTTTACCGTCGTGATGTCCATTTCCTCAAAATCAAGGTTAAAGTAATCAAACATCTTTTCTACACTGGTGCCGCCAAGTATTCTGTAGCTTCCGTCATATATCTGTATGATTTCCTGTGAGATTGCCGCATCATGCTCATCAAAGATTTCTCCCACAAGCTCCTCGATTATATCCTCCATGGTTACAATGCCTTCTGTTCCGCCGTATTCATCAACCACAATGGCGATATGTGTCTTTGCAGTCTGCATTCTCTTCAGCAGATTCGCTATTTTTACGGAGCCCGGAGTAAATACTACAGGTGTAACATAATCCGCAATCTCCTTGTTCTGTCCGATGACAAAGTTATGGAAATCCTTCTGGTTCAATACTCCCAGAATCTTATCCATGTTTTCCTCGTAAACAGGAAGCCTTGAAAATCCCGTTTCTAAAAACAGTCTTCCCACTTCTTCCTTATCTTCATCTATTTCTATTGCCTCCACATCAACTCTCGGTGTCAGCACATCATATGCCTCAAGCTCGTTAAACTCGATGGCGTTCTGTATCAGCTCGCTTCTTTCTTCGTCAAGAGTTCCTTCCGTTTCAGCCTCTTCAACTATGGTTATCAACTCATCGTCAGTTATGCTGTGTCCGCTTTCAATTTTAAACACCCTTGCCAGAAGCTTCTTCCAGCCGTAAAACAGGCAATTGACCGGTTTCAGTATAACCATAAGCACTCTTAAAAACGAAGATGAAAACATTGAAAAAGATTCAGCTTTTTCCTTTGCCACACTCTTAGGCGATATTTCTCCGAATATAAGCACAATCACGGTAATGACCGCCGTTGAAACAGTAGGTCCGTATATGCCTCCCAGAAGATTTACAAACATCACCGTAGCAATGGATGTCATACCTATGTTTACGATATTGTTTCCTATCAGGATTGTCGTAAGCAGATTGTCGTAGTTTTCTTCCATTTCCAGTACCCTTTTGGCTTTTTTATTTCCGCCGTTTGCCAGGTTTTTCATTCTTATTTTGTTTAATGAAGTGAACGCTGTTTCAGTTGCCGAGAAATACGCCGAAAGGACTACCAGAATCAATATAGCTATTATTGAAGTTAAGGTACTCCCGCCCATTTTTATATTTTGCGCTGTTCTGCCCTGCGCGGCAGTACAGGCATGCTCCTTTCTTTTCTGAGATTCAATTTATGTTATTTTTCTGCAGTAATCTCTGTATTATACAAAAACTGTCGTACAGATTATTATATCTCATTAAATATATTTTGAAAAGGGCAACCTGTTAAAAATACCGCCTTTACCCCTGTTTTCAGGGCTTTTTTACAATATCTTAGCATTTTTAACATAAGTGTGGATTTTATTTAACCGTATTAACCTGTCTGCTTTTTCTAATATAAAAAAACAGCAGACATAATGCCTGCTGCATAATGTCTGCTGTAGTTTATTTAAGCTCTGATAAATCATATGGTGTATCCTGATAAACATAATAGTTCAGCCAGTTTGCAAACAGCATGCTTGCATGTCCCCGCCATTTTACTATTACGTCTTTTCCCGGTGTATCGTCTGCAAAATAGTTCTTAGGAATCTTTGCGTCTATACCTTTTCTCACATCACGGTAATATTCAAGTCCCAGTGTTTCTTTATCATATTCCTGATGTCCTATGATAAATATCTGTCTTCCGTTGTCCGTAGCAAGGATATGGGGTCCTGCCTCATCGGATTCGGCAAGAATGCGTATCTCCGGATGGTCTTCTATGTCTTCTTTTCTGATTTTCGTATACCTTGAATGAGGCGCCCAGAAAACATCATCAAAACCCCTTACAAGAGGATTTTTAGGGCGCTTTACTTTATGCTCAAACACACCGAACATTTTTTCATCAAGAGGATATTTATCTATACCGTAGTGATAGTAAAGCCCCGCCTGTGCCCCCCAGCAGATAAACATACTGCTGTATACATTTGTCTTTGCGTATTCCATGACCTGACACAGTTCATCCCAGTAGTCTACTTCTTCAAACTTAAGAGTTTCCACAGGTGCTCCCGTCAGAATCATTCCGTCAAATCTTTCATTTTTTATCTGGTCAAAGGTTTTGTAGAAGGTTTCCAGATATTCCTCCATAACATTTTTTGAGTCATGGCTCCCCATCCGCACAAGTGTAAGCTCCACCTGAAGCGGCGAATTTGCCAACACTCTTGCAAGCTGGGTTTCAGTTGTCGCCTTGTCAGGCATAAGGTTTACCATAAGTATTCTTAGCGGACGGATATCCTGCTTTACAGCCGCCGCATCGTGCATTACAAAGATGTTTTCCTTTTGCAGCATATCTCCCGCAGGGAGCTTGTCAGGTATTATTAACGGCATAATCTACCCCCTATTTCACCAATTCATTTTCTTCATTTACAAAAGCATCATATATAGCCTGTATAGCCTTGTTGAAATCCTTCGTTTCAACTCCGACGATAATGTTCATTTCACTTGAGCCCTGGTCTATCATACGGATATTTACTCCCGCCTTTGCAAGAGCAGTGAACAGTGCCGCAGATACTCCCAATCTGTTTGACATACCCGCACCTACAGTTGCGATAAGCGACATGTCGTTTACTATGTCTATACTGTCAGGCTGGAGCTTGCGGTTTATTTCATCTATGATATCAGCTTCCTTGCTCTCAAACCTTTTAGTGGAAACAACCAATGATACTGTATCTATCCCTGTAGGCATGTGTTCAATAGCAACATCATAATCCTCAAGAATACCGCTTAATCTTCTGAAGAATCCGCGTTCCTGGCTCATGCCGTTTTTGTATATGGCAATGACCGAGAAATCCTTGCTTCCCGCTATTCCCGTTATGATTCTCTTATCTTCTATAACAGCCTCTGAATCAATCAGAGTGCCCGGATCATCAGGCTTGTTGGTATTTCTGATATTGATAGGAATGCCCGCTATCTTTGCAGGATATATGGCATCCTCATGAAGCACCGATGCGCCCATGTACGAAAGCTCCCTGAGCTCTTTATATGAAATCCTGCTTATAGGCTGAGGTTTCTTTACTATGCGCGGATCTGCCATCAGAAATCCCGAAACATCGGTCCAGTTTTCATAAACATCAGCACCTACGGCCCGTGCCACTATGGCACCTGTTATATCCGAGCCGCCTCTTGAAAATGTCTTTATGGTTCCGTCAGGATATGTTCCGTAAAATCCCGGCACAACTGCTCTTTCATGCTTTTTCAGTTCCTCACCGAGAACACGGTTTGTTTCCTCTTCAAGAAATCTTCCTTTTTCGTCAAATAAAATCAGCCCTGCGGCATCTACGAAATCGTAGCCCAGCATAGCGGCTGTCATAATAGCATTTAAGTATTCTCCGCGGCTTGCGATATAGTCTGAGGTTGCTCCCTCCTGCAGATTTTTTTTAATTTCATCAAATTCCTTAAGTAAATCCGCATCTACGCCTAAATTTATCTCCATCGCCATATAACGGTCGCATATAACCTGAAAGACCTGTTCATACGGCAGATTATGCTCTATATGAGTTTTGCACAGATATAGTAAATCTGTTATCTTGTTGTCCTGATCGTACCTTTTACCCGGTGCGGAAACAACAATATATTTTCTGTCTCCATCAGCTTCAATAATTTCTTTTGTCTTTGTCAGTTGTATTGCGTCAGCTACAGACGAACCTCCGAATTTAGCAACTTTTATACCCATAAGAACTGCCTCCTCTACTCTAATATTTTCATTATACGCACTCTTTTGGGTGTTTGCAACAAATTTTGCAGTTTTTTTGGTAATGCACAACAAAGCCGGTCCACCTGCTCTATTTATAAACAAACATAAAAAAGGCTTCCGGTGCAGGAAGCCTTTAATATATGCGATTATATTGTATTTTCTTATGTTTTGATTATTTCTTTAATCTTACTGCCGGTTCGCTTGGAAGCTTGAACAGAGGAATAAATCTGTCAAGACCGGTAAATGTAAGAACAATAATTGAACCTACAGCAATCATAGCCATGAAGTTGTATCTGATGATATCGATAGCTGTGAATGTGTGAAGCGGATAAACATTTGATGCAATACCTACATAGAACGCAATGTATACGTGCCAAGGAATCAGCTGTGAGCCGAATACACCAAGAGCATCGTTGAATGTAGCGTTTCTAAGTCTAAGTGTATACATAGCCTTTTCGTCACCTTCAACGTTCTTTTCTACTAAGTCTCTTAAGATAGGACCTACTGTTACGATCTGAGCCATTTCATCGGCAAGACAAGCATTACCGAATAAAGCAAGGATTGCGTTCCATCCCATCAGGTGTCTTACCTTCTTTGACATCATCATTACCAGTGATGACAATGGAGCAAACGCATCGATTCTGCCCATGATACCACCGAATGCAGCAACCCACATCATCATTACGATAACCCATGAACCTGCATCAGCAAAACCGTCCTGCATCAGCTGAACATAATCTCCGAAGCTTGTTACTGTACCGGCTACAACACCAAACAGGTAAGCTGAAACAATGCCGGCGCCCAGGCAAATAAATGTTGATAATCCCATGATTGCAAACGCAATTACGATGATTAGAGGAATAACCATGTAATATGGAACACCTGCAGCAATCTGATTTAATAAATCTACGGCAGCAGGTCTTTCTTCTGCTAAGAAGTCAAATACTTCTGAAGGGATAGCTGCGATAGCATCCGCACCGTTTGTAGTCTGTCCTGAAAGTCCCATACCGCAGATTAAGAATACAACTGCAGCACAGCATAAGCACAGAACTGACCAAACACCCTGATGTCTGATTCTATGAATAACTTCTACACCCTGGATACCTGATGATACAACTGTTGTATCTGAGATAAGACCGATATTGTCACCGAAGCAAGCACCACCTGCGATAGCTGCTGTAGTAAGAAGAATGTTACCATCTACTAAGTGGTTTAACCATAAGAAGATTGGTGCACAAGCAGCGAAAGTACCCCATGAAGTACCTGTTGCAACTGACAGGATAGCTGTTACCAGAAGACCGATAACTGCAATAGTCTTAGCTGTAATACCAAGGTTAAGCGCAATAATAACGATTGAAGCGCCTACGCCTGTAACCATGAAGGCACTTGCCATGGCATAAGCTAACATAAGGATAAATAATGCGATAAGGATCTTGCTTACGCTTGCCATAGCAGCGTCCAAGCAGTCCTGGAACTTTAGCTTTTCAGTAAGGATAGCAACCGCAACTGCAGCGATAGTAGCAACCGGTGCCGCTGTTAAAGCGTCAACGCCGCTGATCATTAAAGCAGCCATTACGATTACAGGCACAAACTTAAAAGCAGCCTTTAAAACGTTCATAATAATAACTCCTCCTAAAATAATGTAAAAAAATCGCATCCCCGTCTAAGCGACGGTGCTTTCATTTTATCATTTGACAATTTTATGTCAACATTTTTCGACTTAAAAAAACTTATTTTTACAGAAAATTTATTTTTATTTGTCTTTTTGAACAATAATTCACATTGTGCTAGGCCTTTTAAACAATTTACGCAATTGTCTTATTATACTGAATTATTTTTTAGTGACTAGTTTGCTGTGTTTTTCCTGTCATCAACTGCAAGAAAGTACAAAAACGCAGAACTGCTTTTTTACTGCAATTCTGCGTTTGTCTGAACAATATCATTTTTATTTTGCTTACTATTTTGATGGGTAAAAAGCTCAAAGTCAGTCGCGTATAAAATCAATAAAGTCGTCAAAATCTTCGAAGTCACTGTGAATAAATTCATACATAACCGGCTCTTTAAATTCATATTTTGACTTCATCATCAGGTATTCACTGAGCGGACTTTTCCTCAAATCGTACTCCATTTCAAGTATATTTCTTATATCATAGCTGGATATAATGAGCTGCCCGTACTCACTTATGAAAAACATTCCGTGGACATCCTCGTTCAATCTGAAAACCTTTTGGTTTACATGGGAATTATCAGGATTAAACATAAGATGCATCTTACCGCTTTCATGTACCGTAACCATGCTGTTCTCAATGATTCCCGCAAGGCTGTTCTCTATGAATTCCGTATTGTCTGTCAAAAGGTCGTAAACTGTTACAAACTCAGGTCTCGACAACATCATTGCCGCTTCCGCAGCACTTATCTTAAAGCTGTTATGCCTTCTGAAATCAACTATAGCAAAGTCTTCCACCTTTACCTCTGAAATAATCAGATGGTATGTGTTTCCAAATTCTATCAGGGACTCGCACATATATGCGCCTTCTTCACCATCACATTCATCAATAGTATTTTTGCAGAATGTAGCCATGGGAATGTCCGAATATATTTCTACAGGAACCTTTGTGTTCGTCAAAAACTTTGCCGCTGTATAATCATGCCCGAAGCATCTCATCAGGAAATAATTTATAACCTGGTAGTCAGAAACTATATCGTCACACATCTTGAACATAAGAACCGATCTCTGCTTTGCCGTAAACTCAATCCTTCTTTCAAGAATAAACCGGTATTCCTCCCGGTCCCCGGGCATTGCCAGGCCAAGCTTTTTATTCTTTTCGGCATATTCCTTAACCAGATAGCATGCCTCTTCTTCCGTAACCTTTATTTTTCTGCCTCCCAGCCCTCCGAACAATGTGCTTTCAACAAGGTCTATTTCATCCGGGTCATTTCCCACAATACTCTTATATGTTTCAAACCCGAACTCCTCCGTATCAAAATAAAAAAACTGATGAAATTCCGAATTTAAGTCCTCCGCTTCCAGCTCCCAGTGTATGTAAAGTCCTACAACGCCCATCAGTCTGGTATCTGTAACATATGCGTTTATAAAAGTTTTATCTCCGTTTACAGGGGAACCGAGTCCTCCCTTTATAACTTTAAATTTTCTCTCCAAAGTCATCTACCCTTTTCCTTATAAAATAAGAGCTTTCCAGCTCATAACAATAGTTTTAGTATACCTCAAAAGGTTCTCTATTGACAATATGATATTTACATATATAATATTAATAGAAAAAAACGATATAACCCCTTATCAAGAGCGGCGGAGGGACTAGGCCCTATGATGCCCGGCAACCTATGTGTTTCAGATTGCGGTTATTCCGTAATCCTGCAGATATAAAAGGTGCTAAATCCTACAGAAATTCAATTCTGAAAGATGAGGAAAGATTTATAATACGCAAATCTGACCTCTTTAAAAGAGGTTATTTTAGTTTTTGAACAAATATTTCTTAGTTATAAATAAAAGGAGAAAAGACGATGAAAAGACTATTTACTTCAGAATCCGTAACAGAAGGACATCCTGACAAAGTCTGCGACCAGATTTCAGATGCTATTCTGGACGCAATTTACGAACATGACCCATACGGAAGAGTTGCGGCCGAAACAACAACTACAACAGGCTACGCTATGGTTATGGGCGAGATTACAACAAGCTGCTATGTTGACATTCCTAAGATTGTAAGAGAAGTAATCTGTGATATAGGTTACACAAAAAGCGACTACGGCTTTGACGGCAATACCTGTGCTGTCCTGAGTGCTATCGACGAACAGTCAAGCGATATTGCCATGGGCGTTGACAAGGCTTTAGAGTACAAAGAAGGCACTTTAAACGATGAAATCGAAGAAACAGGTGCCGGCGACCAGGGTATCATGTTCGGCTTTGCCTGCAATGAGACTCCTGAATTAATGCCTATGCCTATTTCTCTTGCACACAAGCTTGCCCTTCAGCTTACAAAAGTCAGAAAAGACGGCACTATTCCTTATTTAAGACCTGACGGAAAAACCCAGGTAACCGTTGAATACGACGGCGATGTTGTTAAAAGAGTAGACACGGTTCTTATTTCAACACAGCACGATCCTGAAGCAACTCAGGAACAGATCAGAAAAGACCTTATTGAAAAGGTTATCAAGCCAATCATTCCTGCCGAGCTTCTTGACGAAAACACAAAGTATTATACAAATCCTACAGGAAGATTTGTTATCGGCGGACCTCACGGAGATTCAGGTCTGACAGGCAGAAAGATTATCGTTGATACATACGGCGGATATGCAAGACACGGCGGCGGTGCTTTCTCAGGCAAAGACCCTACAAAGGTTGACCGTTCCGCTACTTATGCCGCAAGATATGTTGCAAAGAACATCGTTGCAGCAGGCCTTGCAGATAAGTGTGAAATTGAACTTGCTTATGCTATCGGTGTTGCAAAGCCTGTTTCTGTACTTGTTGATACTTTCGGCACAGGAAAGATTTCGGACGAAAAACTTGCGGAACTTGTAGACAAGCATTTTGACTTAAGACCTGCAGCAATTATAAGAGATTTAGATCTTAGAAGACCTATTTACAGACAGGTTGCAGCTTACGGACATTTCGGAAGAACAGACATAGACGTTCCTTGGGAAAAGACAGATAAAGCAGATCTTCTCAGAAAAGAAGCAGGACTGTAAAACGCAAACTTAACAAATAAAAGCTCCGGAGAAAAAATCCCCGGAGTTTTTATTTTTATACAATCGGAATCCGCACATTTACAGATCCGGTTTCCAAAAGCACATTTGTAACCGTTTTCGGTCTCTGGGTTTCCTCCGCATCTATACCGTAGAAAATCAATGCAAGCTTATGTCCTTTTTTCAGAGTATGATCCGTAGGTACCATTTCCCACTCATAGTGATACATTTTATTAGGTTCTATCTCTTCTTTGCTCCACAGACTGCTTCTGTTCTGTGCATTGAGCCAGCCTCTGCTTATTACCTTATACTTCGACGGTGCTTCTTCAATCCCGAAACGGAAGGTTCCTTCCTCAGCTCCATCAACCGCAATTTCCTCAACTGTGATACGGCAGTCCTCTCCCAAATCAACAAGCATAGCACTCAGCACAGCCGTTTCCTTATCTATGACAGCATCAAATCCAACCTTTACAGCTCCTGAAATTCTCAGACTCTCACGCTCACTATACTCCGACTCTTCAAAAGGCTCCCAGACAAGCTTAACTCTGTTTTTATATTTCTCATCTTCAGAAAGTACAAGCTCATCAAGCCACTCCCCGAGATTATCCTTTCCAAAATCATATACCGTCTGCTCTATGGAATCCGTATAGCTTAAAGACTCATTTGCACTCTTAACAGGAAATCTTACATATTTCATTTCCTTCGGCGGCCAGTATTCAGAAGTGAACCATTTTTTCTGGTCAATATTGCTTTCTACCAGAACCTTCGGTTCTTTCTCAACTCCGTTATCGATGCCCTTAAGATAATGATCCAGCCATCGTTCCACCATGCCCAGCGTATCAGAGCCCTCCAGATCATAAACATAGATATGTTCACCCTGATGAAGAAGCATTTTTCTTTCGATACCATGCTTCTCCAAAGCCTGAAACAAAGGTATACACTGGTTTGTCTTAACATTCCAGTCATTTATGCCATGAATGATAAATACCGAAGCCTTTATCCTTTCTGCAGTTCTCAGATAATTTCTCTCATCCCAGAACAGATTATAATTGCCGGACTCTCTGTCTTCATCCTCAAGCAGCTTGTCCAAAGCCTTATCATAAGCTTCCTTCACAGCTTCATAATCTTTTTCGTCTTTTGCCCTGCTGAAGCAGTATTTCGCGAGAATGTCCAGATCATCGCCCTGCCAACCCATAGCCGGCAGATTCAGACCGTTTGAGCGGTAATAATCATACCAGTTTGCAATGCCTGCCTCCGGTATAATAGTCTTCAATCCTTCCACACCGGTAGCCGCCACTCCTATGCACATAGTCCCAAGGTATGACTTTGCTGACATTGCAACATTTCCTGTACACCAGTCAGCCCTTATTTCAATATTGTCCGTCTTATTCGTGAATGCCCTGCATCTGCCGTTCAGCCAGTCTATAACTGATTTAAATGCCAGGATTTCTTCTCTGCTTCCTGTCAGGGTAAAGCCCTCCGAGCCTAGGGTTCCCAGACCTCCCGAAAACACAGATGCATATCCCTTCTGGTTTAAATACTCATATAAATCAGAAATGCAGTCGAGATTTTTCATTATCCCGTCATCAATTTCCGCTTTTTCCGCATATCCCTTAGTTTCTCTGAGTTCTTTTATTTCATAAACAGGCTCATTATCAAAGTCGAAACGTATATCCTCTTCTTTTATATGCTGCTGAGGGTATACCTTTATTTCTTTATTCACATCATGCGGAACATACCAATCCTCATTGCAGGTCATCATATAAGGGTTTGCAACAAATACTGCAGGAACCTTTTCACCTTCCGGAGTATATTCAGGTCTTCTTACATACACTTCTATCAGGTCGGCTTTTCCGTCACCGTCAGTATCCACAGGCGTTTCAACGTAAACCCTTTCAAATATGCATTTAACGTTCTTTAACTTACGCATTTTTCTTCTTCCTCAGGAAAGCAAGCCAGATGCATACCATTACCGCACCAATCAGAAGCATTGCCACTACAAAAGTAAAGTAATGTCTGTAACCGTCAACACCCGGATGCTGGTCTATCATAATACCTGCGAGCAGTGAACAGAAAATTTCAGGCAGGTATCCGATAGTGGAAATAAGACCTGCCGCACTTCCCGAAAGTCTCTCAGGTATAGCGCCCTCATCCATCATAGCCCAGGTCATGGCATAGTTTACGTTATAGAATATGTAAACGATTATAAATAAAACAGTAAATATCATAATGCTGCCTGAGTTCTGAGGAAGCAGAAGCATTCCTACCGTACCTGCAGCCATGATTAAGAAGGATATGAGAAGCATTCTTCCTGTTCCTACTTTATCAGTAACAAAACCGCCGCCTACATTGCCAAACAGAGAGAACCATCTTTTTGAAGCTGCAACGGCTGCCGCAAATGTAACAGAAGCTCCCAGTATTTCTGTAAGGTATGGAGTAAAATAATATAATGACAATGTAAATACATAGTTACAGAAAGTGACAATTCCGATAATCCACACAGCAGGCATTCTCAAAAGTTCTCCTATACCCTTGAAAGTAACTCTGTCGCTCTTTTCCATCTTTTCATCTTTAACAGTAAAGAAAGCCAGAATACCCATCAGTATAGTAAGTACGGAATAGAAAACGATTGCATATCTCATACCTGCAACCTGGTCATCTATCTGTCCTGCCCCGATTTTAAAGGCTATAACTGCACCTGAAGCCATAAGAGCAGCACCTATACCTCTGCCTCCTTCAAAGAAGCCGAAAGCCTTTCCCTGGTCTCCTGAGCCTGAAAGTATACGGACAGCCTTTATGCAGCATGGCCAGAAGGCGAACAATGAGCTTATACCCCAGAATGCGTACAGACACACAAGTGCTGTAAAGTTCAAAGGCAGAAGATGTACAAAGCCTCCCAGACCTGTTCCTATCAGCGAAACAGTCAATACAGTTCTTGTTGTAAATCTGTCAGCAACTATGCCTCCGAACAGATATGAAATCATACCGAAAATACCCAGAATACTTCCGAAAACGCCCATCTGCGTATCTGTCAGGTTATACACTTCAAGATATGCATCATAATAGTCATATCTGAAATACGGCAGACCATATATGATGGCACCGCCAAAGGCAATGATTATAATTGCCCAGAAGTTTCTTGACAATTTTTCGTCAACCCCGATTTTGCGCAATAAATTATCCATCTTTTTTCTCCTTTTTAGTAGTTGTTTTTAAATATTTAATCTATATACCTCGGAAAATTTCTTCCGCAAGTAATCAATATAAGGCTCTGCACTAAGTTCCTTTCCCGTTGCATTTTTCAACAGGCTTTCCGTACTGTGCAGCGCTCCGTGTCTGAAAATTTTGTCAGTCAGCCATGATTTGATTAAATCAAACCGACCCTGTGACACTATTCCTTCAAGCCCTCCATATTCGGCATATTCTTTATCCATAGCCTCCGCCAGCTGTGCCGCTGTCAGATTTGATACAAAATAAGTAGGGAAATATCCTACATAGCCTGCCGCCCAGTGAATGTCCTGCAAAATACCTTCTCCTGCATCTTTAGGCTTTATCCCTAAATATTCCTCATATTTTGCATCCCATGCTTCAGGCAGCTCATCAACAGAAAGCCTTCCGTTTATGACTTCACGCTCCAGTTCATATCTGATAAGTATGTGCAGCAAAAATGTCAGTTCATCCGCTTCCAGTCTTACAGCTCCTGCCTCTGTTATGTTTACGCTTTCATATATTTCCTGCGGCGTAAAATCCTCAATCTCCGGCATTATAGCTTCAAGCTTGTGATGAAAATATGTCCAGAATCCGCGGCTTTTGCCTATGACATTCTCATAAAATCTCCCTATGGCTTCCTCAGTCACAAAAGAAGGAGCTTCCGCCAGAAAAGTCCCCAGCAGATTTCTGTCTATTGACTGCTGATATATTCCTTTTCCTCCCGAATGAAGGATATTGTATATTCCCGTATTTATATCATCGCTGCTGTACGAATTTACAATTCTTACATCGGACGGTGAATTTGCAAGAATAGTAGGGTGCGATCCCACATCAACCCTGCCGTTTTTAAAGCTGAATCCGATTTCCGAAAGAATCATCTTCCATACAATTTCCTGAATGCGCCCATCGCTTTTCGGTAAAGTGATATGTTTGGGAGCCTTGCCCTCTTCTGCAATTTTTTTTCGGAATTCTATCAGGAAGCTTTTGAGTTGTGCCGCCAGCCTGTCCATTTCACATACCGTAAGGTTTTCTTCATAATATCCAAGAAGAGCATCATACGGATTTTCTTCATACCCCCAATACTCGGCAAACCTTCTGAAGGAATCAAAAATCTTTTCCAGATATGGCTTAAAGCTGTTAAAATCCTTTTTCTTTTTTGCCTGCTCCCACCTCTGCTCCGAAACTGCTATCAATTCAATATAATCCCGATATTCCTCTTCAGGGATTTTGCTTACATAAGCAGAATTCCTGCATATTCTCCTGAGCATGGCCTCTGTAACTTCGTCATTCTTTTTATGCCCCAGAAAATAATTTACATAGTTCGTAAAGCTTCTTCCCGACATAAGCTTGTATTGCTCATCGGCAAGGAATGACATAACCTTTGAGCGGTAATCTATCCCACCCTCCGGCATATATGTTATCTTGTCCCAGTAAATTAATGCATTTGAAGTATACTTCAGATATTCAATTTTGCTTATGAGCTCCTTGAATTCTCTCAGCTTTGTATCATACGACATAAATTACCTCTTCTTCCTATTTAAGATTAAGCTGTGAAAAGAACGGATGCAGACTGTTTCCGGTAAATTCCCTTTCAAGTTTAAAGTCCTCAGGTTTCATTACGTTCTGATGTAATTCCAGCATCTTTCTTTTTTCTGCAATATCTTCATTTTCAATCTGTTCCAGCATCGCCAGCAAAATCTTTGCTTCTCTTTTCATCCTCTGTATATTGAATTTATGGGTTCTGACTGTTGCAGTGCTTATCCCCATCTCATCCGAAAGCATCCGGTTATCCTTTTCCAGATACATGCCCTCCAATATCTCTTTCTGGGTGTCGGAAATTCCGCTTATCTGCTTGTCAAGACCCATAAGTCCGTGGAAAGCCCCTCCGTGTGCTGAAAACATATGCTCTTCAGCTGCTCTTTCCGCGGTTACATTTCTTCCGCCACAGTTGTATATAATACCTTCCTCAAAGGTTTCTCCACAGAAAATGCAGGTATACACGCCCGTTTTTTCCGATTTCACATAGCCTCTTGTTAATTCTTCAATAGTAAGCTCTTTGAATTCCATATTTCGCCCCCTACGATAAACGATTTTTGTTTTCGTTTGTGCTTTAATAAACATTTTATATATTTGTTTGTTATTGCATAAACATTATCACACTTTATTTCCGGTTTCAACATATTTGTGCTATTTTTTTTAATTTCAGGCAAAATAAAAACCGAATTTGCTTTATTTAGCCGCAAATCCGGTTTATTTTGTTCTTTTTTGTTTTTTCTATGCTTCTTTTCTGTCAATCAGAATGATTTCAGCACTGATGCCCCTCATGGTTGAACGGACACTCAATGCTTCCGATGTAGTGATTGAACCAAACTCTACATCAGGTAAAGTTGACCAGCTGTTTATGAGAGTTTCTCTTTTGCTTGCAACTCCCGGAGCTTTCAGCCCCTCCTGATAAGCTGTCACTATATTCTGCTTTGATATCTTATATCTGCTTACACTGAAGTCACCTGAAAGTCCCTGGCATTTGATAAGGAATTCACCCTCTTCATCATACTGGGAGCAGATTTCGTATACCTTTTCCCTGTTTTCCGCATTCTTTAAATCATTCTTTATGAAATCATTAATATTGTAAAGCAGGATGCTTATGCTGTTTATTTCATCAGGTCGCTGTCCGCTGCAGGTTATGATGTAGTTTTCACCGGCAAGCAGTACCTTTTCCTTCAGACTTTTCATCAGGTTGTAAGGTCTTGCTATAGGCTTCATGTTTTCCCTGTCAAGCACATCACCCATAAACGCATCTTCATTGTGCTCCGTTCTCAATGCCATCTGCACATCCAAATCGACGATAATAGGGTCAGGCCGTTTGCCTTTTATATATTCACTGTATACTCCCTTTACCTGTCTTCTGAGAGCCTCCTCAATTTCATACGGTGCACATCTCACATACTGTGCCTTTGACTCTCTTCTCATGCCCTTTTCGCCGTATTTTTTTCTATACTCCTGAGGGTGGACATCAAACCATGTCTTAAAATGCTTTATATAATATCTTACAGCCGAAAATCCCATCTCCTCAGAGATAGTGCCTATCTTTTTATTTGTTTCCAGCAGAAGCTTTTCAGATTCATCAACTCTTATAAAACTGAGCAGATCCTGAAAGCTCAGACCTGTAGCCTCCTTAATAACATGTGACAGATAATAAATGCTCAGATGCTCTTTTTCTGCTATTTCATTTAAAGTAAGCTTTCTTGTATAATTTTCGTACATATAGTCCGTTATTCTTCTTAAACGGCTTGCAAGTACCTTATTGCCTTTATTTCTGCCATCAGCTGCCTTTTCATCGTTTCCTGTCTCCTCATATTGAAAGTCTGCCAGAATGCAGGCAAGAAGATTGTGTGTGCTTTCGATTACTTTGTGCTCATATCCGTAGCCTTTTTCCAGCACCTCCATCATAATCTTACCAAGAATATTTCTCAGGACGTCCAGATTTTCTTCCCCGCAGTTCGCATCTGCAACAAAAAACTTATCATGCAGGTCACCGTAATAGTTTGAGAAATACGACAGGTCTATCTGAAGCATCATCACCATATTTTCTTCATCCGTTTTCCTGAAGCTGTGAATCTCCCTGTCATTGAGCATAAAGATATCACCTTGTCTTAAAATATAGCTGTAATATCCGTTTTTCAGAGCGACAGACCCCTCCAGCACATAAACAATTTCCAAATCGTCGTGGAAATGAGGTGGATATTCCTCAATATGCGCCGTAGTAACATTTATCGGCAGCTCTTCTCTAAAAAAACTCTTTTCCTTAAGCATTTATGCCTCCATTCTTTTTCTTCATTTCTGTTATGAAGAACCTACATCTTTTTTACTCTTCTCTGCTGTCCAAAACCTCTATATCCTCTGCCGGTTCTTTGCCGCAGAATCTCAAAATCCCCTCATATATACACTTTGCCAGAAGTCTCTGATAATCTTCATTTTCAAGCTTTTCAGCTTCTTCATTGTTTGAAAGAAAGCCACACTCAACAATAACCATGGGACAGTTCACATTTTTCATAATCAATACTCCTGATTTTCCAAGTGCCTGCCTCTCCGTGCCGTCATTGATTCCCTCCGAAAGTGAAAGCTGTATCTGTTCCGCAAGATTTTTGCTTCTCTCGATAATGTCCTTATCTTTGCATTCCTGCGGATAAAAAACCTGTGCACCATGCACCCTTCTGTCTTCCTTAAAACTGTTCAGATGTATACTTACGGCAGCGTTCGGTTCAACCTCAGAAATAATACGCTTTCTTTCCAACAGATCCTTTGTCTTCCTGCTCCTGATAGAACCCTTTTCATCTTCTCCCAGACTGATATCCCTGTCTCTGGTCATTACCACGTTCCAGCCATCCTTGCGGGCCATTTCCTCAATACACAGGGCTATCTGCAGGTTAATGTTTTTTTCCGAAACTCCGGCTGAGCTTTCCGCTCCTCCGTCAAATCCCCCATGTCCGGCATCCACAACCAGAACATCTGCTGAAGTAATCCCCGCGACGCTATGTAAAACCTCCTGGTATCCCGGTATCGCTGCCACCACCATGCACAGCACCAAAATACAAATCAGCCTTTTGATACATATTAAATTAATCTTTCTTTTCATCTCCCAGACCTCCTGCCTATTCTATATGCGTATGCGGCAGAAGTGTCCGTCTGTACCTTCAATTGTCACAATATGCGACAAGTTTTTTCTATACTGTTAATTATATAGCAAATTAGTACATATTTCAATTTATTATACAACAAAAGTCCCGCTTTGTGCTATAATTATTTTACTATCGGAAGGAGATTTGTTTATGCGTACAATTAAACTTTTTCAAAAAGATCCTTATTTAAAAAACTGTACCTCTGAAATTATGGAGATTGCAGAGGATGCTAAAGGCTTTCTTCTTGTTTTGGACAAAACTGTATTTTTCCCTACGGGTGGCGGACAAAGCTGTGACAAGGGAACAATCAACGGAGTAAAGGTCCTTGATGTCTTTGAAAAGAACGGGACGGTTTTTCATCTTATGGAAAATACCTCCGGTGACAATGTTTTCAGGCCGGGCGACTCAGTATCCTGCGAGATTGACTGGGAGCACCGTTTTACCAATATGCAGAGGCACTGCGGCGAGCATATACTTTCCGGCATCTTTTTCCGCGAATACGGAGGTGTAAACAGAGGCTTTCACATGGGGGAAAACTACATGACCATAGATATCAGTCTTGAAGAAAACCCTGACATCACGACACTCACATGGGATATGGCAATGAAAGCCGAACGACTGGCAAACGAGGTCATCTGGTCAGATGCTCCCGTTATAACGAGATATTATGATACCCGTGAAGAAGCAGCCAACCTGCCTCTTCGAAAAAAGTTAACTATTGAAAAGGATATATCTATAGTCTGTGTAGGCGATATCCGCAACCCATCAGACTGTGTTGCCTGCTGCGGCACACATCCGAAAACCGCAGGACAGGTAGGTGTCATCAAGATACTCAGACTGGAAAACTATAAAGGAATGTTCCGTATTTACTGCGAAGCCGGTCAAAGGGCGTTGTCAATATTTGACGATTATCACGAAACGCTTACAGAGATAGGTAACAGATACTCAGCCGCTCCTGAAACGGTCAAGGAAAAGCTTGCGGTCCATGAAGAAAAGACAAAACTTCTGCGTGATGAGCTTTACCGGCTGAAAACAGCTCTTATTTCCTCTCATACCGGCGAAATTTCCGCTGCATTGCAAAATATCCGTGAAACCGGCAGTGCAGGCTTCAGCAGCTCCGAAGCTTCCGAGACTGAGCTTAAATATTCCGGCAGCAGTATTTTAGTAAAAGAATACGATGACCTTTCAGTTGATGACCTCCTGAAAATAGGAAGAAATCTGGAACTTGACTGCATCAAACTTCTGCTTATAGTTTCAAGGCGCGAAAAAACTGTTCTTCTTTTTTCAAACGGTGCCACAGAATGCGGAAAAATTGTAAAGGAAACCGCATCCATTTATCAGGGCAAAGGCGGAGGCAATAAAAGCAATGCCAGAGCCATTTTCCCTAAAGATGAATATATAGATACGTTTATAGATTTACTCGAAAAACATCTCAGATAAATAAAAACCCCTTAGGCAGGTTATGGTTATTTACCATGTCTGCTTAAGGGGAATCTTTTTATATTTATGATGCTCAAAAAGCTTTTAATATTTCATTAAATGAATATTTCTCCCTGTGCAAGCTTCTTGTATACGCCGCCGACCTGTATCATTGCCTGTCCGCCGTTTTCTGTAAGTTTGCTCATAATCTTTGACGGTCTGTCCATAGCCTCTCCCTGTATAAATAAGTTTGTTTCACCCGGCTTTACGAGGCCTTTGTTATACAGATAAAATGTCAGAGCACCGTTCGAGGTTCCTGTTGCTGCCTCTTCATCAATATCATAAAGTGGTGCAAAATTTCTGCAGTCAGCTGTAACTCCCTCTTCATCTGACAGAGCAAAAGCATGCACGCCTGTCACTTTATATTTTTCCGAAAGCTTTGACAGTGCTTCAAAATCAGGTTTAATCCTGTTTAACACTTCCTTGGATTTAACTCCAAGCATTATATCCGGAAGCCCCGTGGACACCATCTCAGGTCTCATTGCCACATCATCGGCCCTGATTCCCATGATATATGCAAGTTCAACTATATCTTCATCCTTGTCCATAACTTCAATTATTTCAGGCTTTCCCATCTCCATAAATACAAAGCCGTCTGTAATCTCAACCTTTAATGTACCCGCCATGGTCTCAAGCGTACATACATCGCCGTCTCCGATAATGCCCCATTCAAGCAGAGCCCCAAAAGAGCCTACTGTAGCATGTCCGCACAAGTCTACCTCTGCGGCCGGAGTAAAATATTTAATATGAAAATGCTTATCGCCAAGTATTTTTATAAACGCCGTCTCGGAATATCTAAGTTCTGCAGCAGTTTTCTGCATAACCTCATCCGAAGGAAAGTCCCCTCCTTCATCTATCAGTACAACACCCGCCGGATTTCCTCCGAAAACCATATCTGAAAATGCGTCTATTATTTGAAATTTCATATCAGTTCAGCCTCCTAACTAACAACAGTTAAAGCCGCCATACTCCGGCAGCTCTCGGATTGTTTTCGTTAAGGTTATAATACCACACTTTGTAAAATAAAAAAACTGCCTGCCGCGGAAAATTTTCCGTGACAGGCAGCTTATCGGTTTGACTTAAAACTGTTCTGTATACAGTTTTTATTCTTCTTCCATAGCCTTCATGTTAGGATCCTTGTGAAGTTCACAGCCTGTTGCAGCCTGAAGTTCGTCCCAAGTGTAGTCAGGGTGTAATTCAGTTACCCAAATTCCATCCTCTCTAACTTCCATAACAGCCATTTCAGTAATAATTTTAGTTACGCATCTTTCAGCAGTAAGAGGAAGAGTGCACTTCTTAAGAATCTTATGAGCACCCTTCTGAGTGTGAAGCATAGTGATGATAACCTGTGGGCAACCTGCACAAAGGTCCATAGCACCACCCATACCGGCTACCTTCTTACCCGGAACGATCCAGTTAGCAAGGTCTCCGTTTTCAGCTACTTCCATAGCTCCAAGAACTGTAGCCTTAACATGTCCGCCACGAACAAGACCAAATGATTCAGCTGTGTCGAAGAACTTAACTCTGTCTACTGCTGATACATAAGTACCACCGGAGTTGATGATATCAACATCAGGATTTTCTGTTACAACAGAATCAATTCCGGCAAAACCGTTTTCTGAATGGAATGTAACTGAAATATCTTCAGGAATATAGTTAGCTACCATAGTTGGAAGGCCGATTCCAAGATTAGCGAAATCGCCATCCTCAAATTCTTTTGCGCATCTCTTTGCGATTCTTTCTTTTAAATCTGCCATTTCTTTTCTCCTTCCGCAATAGCCTCTACCAGTACACCTGCAACTGCAAAGTAGTCAGGATCGATTTCACCGATCTCAACAATCTTTTCAGGTGCGATAATTGTGTGCTTAGCTGCTCCAGCCATAACATAGTTAAAGTTTTTTGTTGCCTTTGAGCAATAGTAGTTACCAAACTTATCTGCTACTGAAGGTCTGATAAATGCATAATCAGCATATAGTGGAAGTTCGAAAAGATACTTCTTTCCTTCTATTTCGATAACCTTTTTCTTTCTTCCCAGTTCATCCAGTTCAGTTTCCATAGGTGTACCAACACCGGTTGGAGTAAGAACGCCGCCAAGACCATATGCAGCAGCTCTGATCTTTTCTGCCAATGTTCCCTGTGGAACTAAAGTATACTTAAGTGAACCGTCAGCAAACTGTTCATTTAATCTTGGGTTTACACCAAGATGTGAAGCAATAATGTGATCAACCATGTGGTGCTCTAAAAGCTTACCGATTCCTCTTGGAGTTTTTCCTGCAAAATCACCGGCTGGCTGACCTTCTGCAAGACCACCATCATTACCAATAACTGTAAGGTGCTTTACACCTTTTCTTACTAAAGCGTCCATAAGAACTTCCGGTGAACCTGTTCCAAGGAATCCACCAACCATAATGGTCATTCCGTCCTGTACGCCTGCTACTGCTTCGTCAGCAGTCATGATTTTATTAATCATTTGAACACGACCTTTCTGTAAATTTAATTTTGCCCCCGGCTTAAAACACGGGGGCATTAATTAGCATATATATTACTTATAATAATATAACTTCATAAACGGTTTATGCCAAACCAAAGAAACCTACAACAAGGAATCCGCCGCATACCACAATACCTGTAAAGAACAGAGTGATTAAGCAGTAACCCATGATATCTCTTGCTGAAAGACCTGCAATACCAAGAGCAGGAAGTGCCCAGAATGGCTGAATCATGTTAGTCCAAGCATCGCCCCATGCAATAGCCATACCTGTTAAAGCAGGGCTTACGCCAAGTTCTGCACCTGCAGGCATCATGATAGGACCCTGCACAGCCCACTGTCCGCCACCTGAAGGTACGAAGAAGTTTACGATACCTGCTGACAGGAATGTAAATAGTGGGAATGTAAGTGGAGTAGCAATTGATACAAACCAGTTACTGATAACTGCAGCAAGTGACAAACCTGTTTCAGGGTTTGCAGCTGTCATCATAGCCATAATACCTGCATAGAATGGGAACTGAAGTATAATACCTGCTGAACCCTTTGTTGCAGCTACGATAGCGTTTACATAGTTTATAGGTGTCTTATGGAATATAATACCCAATATTAAGAATATAAAGTTTACAATGTTCAACGATAGATTGAAACCGTTATTCATGAAGTAGAATACCAAATAAATAACGCCTGCTACAGCAATTAATCCTGACATAACAACACTGTTTTCAATCTTTTCTGCCGGAGTTACAGGAGTCTTTACTTCAGTTTCTTCTTCAATAAGAAGGTTTTTATCTACAGTAAATACCTGATCAGGTGTTGGATGCATCCACGCATTTATGAATGGAAGGCAAACCAATATAACAAGCAGCATCACCAGGTTGTATGGAGCAAATAAAGTAAGACTTGTTGAAATAGGTTCTGTTACAGCACCGCCTGTTGCAGCCATAAGAGCATCTGCTCCGGGAGTAGCAAGTGCCAAAGGAATTGAACCTGAGAAACCTGCATGCCATACTACGAATCCTGAATATGCCGAAGCAATCAGCAGACGATAGTCGATGCCGTCAACCTGTCTTGCAATTTCCTTTGCAAGAATGGCGCCTACTACAAGTCCGAAGCCCCAGTTAATCCAGCATGCGATTAATGAGAAGAATGTTACAACAATAATACCCTGTACCGGAGTTTTTGCCAATGAGGCAATCTTTGCAACTACTTTCTTAATAGCAGGTGCATTTGCAAAAGCATTACCTAATACAAGAACCAGCGCCATCTGCATGGAGAATGCAAGCAGTCCCCAGACGCCGCCGCCCCAGGCGTTAATCATATCCATAGGACTCTGACTTGTCAAAGGAATAGCAGCAAGAAATACTACTATAGTCAGAATGATACAGAAAATAAATGGGTCTGGTAAGAAACGGTTTACCAATGCAACGCATCCGTTTGAAAGTTTTTTAAACATAAAAACAACTCCTTTCAATCTTTCTTTTTTATTTAGCGTAGAAAACAAAGAATAAGCTGCTTTTATGTAAGTAGAAAATGAAATAATGGGTGTATAATTGCATTTTTATTCTTGCATACAGCAACCATTTTTTGGTTTTCTGCCGCTTTTATTATACACCCACCACGAATATTGTCAATATTTACGAATATTTATCTTTTTTTGCGTTACAAAACACATGGTGCCTATTATAAAGTTGCAAAATTGTTTATAAATTTTCGCATATTTGTATTTTAACTAGATTCTTCCTCTTTTTACGATTTCTGTAATGATATATGAAGCTACATGTTCAGCATAAGTGTGAGGACCGAAACCTGCATCATAACCTAATTCCTGAGCAAGCTCATGTGAAATTCTAGGACCGCCGCAGATTAACAGCATCTTGTCTCTTAAGCCTTCAGCTTCCATAAGTTCAACCATGTTAGTCAGGTTCATGATGTGAACGTCCTTCTGAGTTACAGTCTGTGAAACAAGGATAGCATCAGCGTTTACTTCAACAGCCTTTGCGATTAATTCTTCGTTAGGAACCTGTGAACCCATGTTGATAGCCTTAACATTCTTAAATCTTTCAAGACCGAAGTGTCCGTGGAAGCCTTTCATGTTCATGATAGCATCGATACCTACTGTATGAGCATCTGTACCTGTTGAAGCACCAACAATAACAACTTCTCTCTTGATATTCTTTTCGATGTATTCGCCGCATTCAACTCTGTCCATAACTTCAACGTCAACCTTTGGAACCTTGATTGAAGTGAAGTCGATAGTGTGCTGAGCCTTACCATATACGATAAAGAAAGTATATCCGCCACCCATATCCTTTGAATATACGCAGTTTGGTTCAGTAACTCCCATTGCCTTTACATAGTTCTTTGCTGCTTCATTTGCTTCATCACCGAAAGGTACCGGTAATGTGAAAGCAAATTCCATCTGTCCATCGTTTAATGTATCACCGTAAGGCTTTACCTTTGTTAAATCAATATTGTTTGTAGCTGTGTTGCAACAAGTCATTATTTTGCACCTCCCATCATTAGTGGAATGAATGGATTGAAGTAGCCTTCACCCTTAACGCAAACGCCTTCAAGTCCCTTTCCTCCATCTCTAGGTCTCTTAACTCCTCCGAAGATACCCTTTTCAATTGTTGTAAATAATGTTTCCTTTTCAACTTCGTGAAGAAGAGCATCAGCCTTGTCAAGAACTTCCTGAGCTCTCTTCTGGATGATACCATCCTTCTTGAATTCAACTTCACTGCCTAAATCTCTGCAGTTGTTGAAGATGTACTGGGCATTTTCAATTGAAAGGTATCTGTCATGCATGTGAGGTGTGTGGATAGCTTCTGTAGGCATACCCAGCAGCTGTAATGACTGACCTGTCCAGATTGAAACTAAGTTAAATAATGCATCCTGTAAGTGTCCTCTGAAGATGTTTCCTGTCATGAACTTTGTAGGAGGCATGTACTTTAATGAAGCATTAGGGAAGATTTCTCTTGCCATTTCTGCCTGAGCCAATTCATATAAGAAACCGTTTTCGATTTCTGGGTCCATTTCAAATGCGTGTCCAAGACCCATCTGGTGTTCTTTAACGTTAGCGATAACTGCAAACTGTTCGTTGATGAACTGTGAAGCAAGTACTGTGTGAGCAGCTTCATAAGCATCGTCAGTTGTTAAGTAGTTATCTTCACCTGAGTTAAAGATGATATCGCAGTAACCGATGATTACTCTTGAGAAGAACTGGTCAACTAGAGTTCTCTGCATGTTGATATCTCTGAACAGGATACCATAGATAGCATCGTTAAGCATAACGTCAAGTCTTTCCAGAGCACCCATAGCAGCGATTTCAGGCATACACATACCTGATGAGTAGTTACATAATCTGATGTATCTTCCTACTTCTTCACCAACTTCGTCAAGAGCCTTTCTCATGATTCTGAAGTTTTCCTGAGTAGCATAAGTACCACCGAAACCTTCAGTTGTAGGACCATAAGGAACGTAGTCAAGAAGTGACTGAGCAGTAGTTCTGATAACAGCGATGATATCAGCACCCTGTCTTGCAGCAGCCTGAGCCTGGATAACGTCTTCGTAGATGTTACCTGTAGCTACGATTACATATAAGTAAGGTCTTTTTCCTTCACCAAGTCTTTCAAGATATTCATTTCTCTTTGCAGTCTGAGCCTTAATCTTTTCTAAAGCTTCAAGAACAGCAGGCATAATCTTAGCCTCTGCTTCTTCCTTTGAAGCCTGCTCAAGCTTAGTGATTTCCAACTGACCTGCAGCCATTGCTTCAGCGATTTCCTGCGGATTCTTTCCAGTCTGAATCATTGCATTACCAATCCAGTAAGCAACACCTCTTGGAAGGCCGCCTGCTTCTTTAATCTGGTCTACTACCACATTTGGAAGCGGAGTTTCAACTTCATCAACTCCGTCAACACCCAGCAGACGTAAGATAGTTCTTTCTGTACTTACTGTAGTGTGTCTGTCAATGAATTCCTGCATGCTCTGTGCGATTCTTGCAGCACAAGAACGAGCACTTTCAATCTTTTTTGGATCTAAGTTTAGCTTATTGTTTGCCATCCTTTTCATTCCTCCTATTTTATAAATTCTTTGGCTCTGTTTATGATTTCCTCATTCAGTCCCAAAATTTTTGCAATGTTTAAAGCGTCCTTCGGAATCTCTTCCTCACGCTCAACAGTTTTCAATCTATAATCCATATATCTGGAAATAATATTGATACGTTCTTTTCTGTTAGCATATTTTATTTCTTTGTCCAGCTTGTCAAAGTCCGCATTTTCCAAGCCTCTAACCTGCATTTTCTTTACCGTACATCTTTCCGCAACATTGTCGAAATGTGTGGTAATCAATACGATATAAGGCTTCCGGCTTAAATACTCAATCAAACTGCTAGTTAATGCTAAGCCTTCGACAGGGTTTGTTCCGCTGGCAATTTCATCAATAAGGATAAAAGAACGTGAAACACTGTGATCAAGAATTTCTTTAAGTTCTTCCATCTCACTTCCGAAAGTTGACAATCCTCTTTCAAAGCTCTGGCTGTCACCAATAAGAATCTGGACAAAATTGCTCAATCCGACTTTTGCACTTTCACACGGAACGAAGAAACCGTACTGTGCCAAAAGCTGTACAAGCCCTGCCAGCTTCAAGCTAACAGTCTTCCCACCCATATTTGCACCGGTAATGCAAGTAACTCCATCAGCCAGTGACATACTTACCGGGCAGTATTCCTTATTTTTGGAGATTAAAACATCTTCAACCTCCAACTGTCTGCCTTCGCTGAATTCCAGGATATGCTCCTCAACTATTTCAGGTGCAACGCAGCGGTGTTCCCTTGCGTAAACAGCCTTTCCCATAGTGAAATCCAGCATACCAAGCTTTTCGCAGTTTTCCTCTATTATCTCCTTATGTGCGAATATCTTTTCTGAAAGAACCTCCCGCACCTGCAGTTCAACTGCCTCAATCTTCTCATTCAGCTCATGCACTTTGGAAATAAACGCATCTGCATCTTCCGATGCCCTCACTTCAAATGTTACATTCACATAATCCTGTTCCTTAATCATAAGTTCGGGAACATCCTTAAGAGTTTCGATAAGCTCTGTTTTTGTTTTGGGAATGACACACTCAAACTTCGGCGTTATTTCCAGCTTATACTTATCTTCTAAATACAGCTTAGTTTTTTTCTT
>JBJETA010000162.1:0-28259 GCA_051883075.1 Anaerovoracaceae bacterium | reverse complement strand
CAAGAAGATGGAACCCTAAGATGGCTCCTTACATCTTCACAGAAAGAAACGGAATTTACATCATCGACCTACAGAAGACTGTAAAGAAGATTGATGAAGCTTACGAATTTATGAAGGAAGTAGGCGCTTCCGGTAAGCCTGTTCTTTTCGTAGGAACAAAGAAGCAGGCTCAGGCTGCTATCGCTGACGAAGCAAAGAGATGCGGTATGTATTTCGTAAACGAAAGATGGTTGGGCGGTATGCTTACAAACCACAAGACTATCGCAGGAAGAATCAAGAGATTATACGAAATCAAGGCTATGGAAGAAGACGGAACTTTTGATAAGCTTTCAAAGAAGGAAGTAAGCAAGCTTAAGCTGGAATTAGAAAAGCTTGAAAAGTTCTTAGGCGGCATTAAGGAAATGAAGGGCATGCCTGCAGCATTATTTATCGTAGACCCTAAGAAGGAAAGAATCGCTGTTAAGGAAGCAAGAATCCTTGGTATTCCTATCGTAGGTATCGTTGATACAAACTGTGACCCTGATGATGTTGACTATATTATCCCTGCAAACGATGACGCTATCAGAGCTGTAAAGCTTATTGCAGGAAGAATGGCTGATGCTATCATCGAAGCTAACCAGGGCGAAAGCTTTGACGAAGGTGTTGCTGCAGAAGAAGCTGAACCTACTTCAATTGAAGAAGTAGTTGCTGCTGAAGAAGAATAGACTGATTTGAGGAGGAACACAAGATGGCTATAACAGCACAGATGGTAAAAGAACTGCGTGAAATGACAGGCGCAGGTATGATGGACTGCAAGAAGGCTCTTGTAGAAGTAGACGGCGATATGGACAAGGCTGTTGAATTCCTTAGAGAAAAGGGTCTTGCTAAGGCAGCTAAGAAGTCAGGCAGAATTGCTGCAGAAGGTTTGGTAAGAATTGCTTTCTCGGCAGATAAAAAGACTGCAGCTTGCGTAGAAGTTAACTCAGAAACAGACTTCGTTTCAAAGAATGAAGAATTCGTAACATTTGCAGAAGATCTTGCTAAGCTTGCGGTAACTGCTGAAAATACAGACATTGAAGCTTTCAAGGCTATGGCTTTTGAAGACTCAACAGTTGGCGAAGTTCTAACTGCTAAGATTGCTAAGATCGGTGAAAACCTTTCTGTAAGAAGAATCGAAAAGGTTTCAGGAGACATTGTTACTTCATACATCCACGGTGGCGGAAGAATCGGTGTTATCGTTGCGGCTAACGGTACTGACAACGATGCTACCAGGGAAGCTCTTACAAACGTTGCAATGCAGGTTGCAGCTATGAACCCACAGTATGTAAGCAGAGATGAAATTTCAGTTGCAGAACTTGAAAACTTAAAGAAGATTACTCTTGAAAGTGCATTAAACGATCCGTTCACACTACCAAAGCCTATCCTGAACGCGTTGTTAGATAAGGCTGTTGATGGTGTTTGGAGCGCAGAAGATACAGCTGTTTTAGCTGAAAAGAGAGCTGACAAGGGATTCAACTTCAACTATTTACCAAACTTCTTATCAGAAGAAGCTAAGACTAAGCTTGCTGAACTTGCTGTAGCTGATAAGGCAGAAATCTCAGGAAACAAGATTTTCACAGGACTTGTTGAAGGTCGTATCCAGAAGCAGTTAAAGGATATCTGCTTATTAGATCAGACTTACGTAAGAGCTGAAGACGGAAAGCAGACTGTTGGTCAGTACTTAGGTACTGTAGACAAAGCACTTTCTCTTGCTAAGGTAGTTCGTTTCGAAGTAGGCGAAGGTATCGAAAAGAAGGAAGAAGACTTTGCAGCAGAAGTTGCAGCTCAGTTAGCTTAATAAATTATAAATGGAACAGAGAAGGTTGGATTAAATCTGACCTTCTTTTTTTTCTTGTTTTGAATTTTGGTTTTTGAAATTTAGAGAGAAAGAATCAGGGCTTTAAATATGAATAAAACGGTGATATGATATAGAAAAAACTTGGAGGTAATACTTGATGAAAGAGTTGTTTCCTTTTTTTTTAATTAGTGAAAAAGATTATGCCAAGATAGAAGAAGATATTTGGAATGAGAATTGGAAAGGACTACGTTTTTTTTCATGTATTGCTGCAATTACATTTGGAGCAATGGCAGTTGTTAGTCTGTTCTCGTCCAGTTTTGAAAAATACCTAACTGTATATATTGTTTATAGCTGCGTTTCGTTATTGTTTTGGAGCTTTTCTCGTATCAAAACAAACAGTATTTTCGTGCAGAAGTTGTTAGTGTATACTTTTTTTTCTACCCTTTTGTCATTTGGAATTGTAATGGGAGCAATAATCTCCCCGAAAGAGCTTACTGTTAATTACATTGTTTTGATGGTTTTTGTTCCACTTTTGTTTACTACAAGAGCTTATTTGATGAACGGATTGATTTTGCTCAGCATAATCATTTATATTGTTATTGCTCGTTTTACGCAGGACGAGTTGGTTTATATATATAATTTGCTGGATATAATACCATATGGAATTCTTAGTATGCTTGTTACCTCTGTTATTATGCGAAACAAATTGCAAAGATTGTTATATCAGATTGAAATTGAATCCTTGGAACAAATTGAAAAAGAATCACATGAAAGAATCAGTAATTATGAAATGTTTATTACTGACATGGTTAGGTATTCCTCATCAGAAGAGAGTCCTCATAAGGTGATTAACCAGCTAATGCAATATATTGGGGAAAAATTGAATGCTGACAGAGCGTACATATTTGAAGAAAACAAAGACGGAACTTTTGACAACACCTACGAATGGTGCAAAGAAGGCGTTTCTAAGGAAATGGACAATCTGCAAAATGTCCCTTATGAAGGAGTCATTGAAATATGGTATCAGCAATATAAAAAGTCCAACAATATTATAATATATGACATTGAGGAATACAAAAAGATCAGTGAAGTTATATACGATGCATTAAAGCCTCAAGGTATCAATACTCTTGTTACAGGGCCAATTGTCATTGAAGGCAAAATGATTGGGTTTTATGGCGTTGATAATCCACCAAGAGAACAATTGAACTATATTTCTGAACTTATTGGAATGATGGAATTCATTGTATCATTTATGATAAGACTTAGGAATAATGCAAAAATGTTAGAGTATAGTGCACTTCATGACCAACTTACTAATTGCAAAAATAGAAAAGCACTTGAATGGTTATATACAAAAAAATATAATGTGAGTGAGTCTTTGGCAGTTGTTATGTGTGATTTAAATGGCTTAAAGGAGGTTAATGACAAGCAGGGACATGATGCAGGTGACCAATTTATTCTTAGAACTGCAGAAACCATGAAATCTATATTTGGAAATGATCAAGTTTATCGAATTGGTGGGGATGAATTTATTGCAGTGCTTACAAACATAATGAGGGATGAATTTGAAGAGAAAATTGAATTAGCAAGGATTCAACTGGGAACAACAGCATCAATAGGGATTGCTTATAAAGAAATGATTGATACAGATTTTGATTCAGTCCTTAAAATTGCTGATGAAGAAATGTATAAGCAAAAGACTAATTACTACGAAACTATAGGTAATAAAAACAGTAGGAGGTATGAAAAATGATAAAACACATCATATTATGGCAGTTTAAGGATGAACTTTCAGAAGAAGAAAAACTGATGAGAGCAAAAGAAATAAAGGCGGGGCTTGAAGGACTGAAGGGAAAAGTTGAAGGACTGGAGGAAATAACGGTACAGACAGAAAAGCTTGCAACCTCAAATGCGGATGTGATGTTGGACTGTACACTTAAGGATGAAAAGGCTCTTGCGGTATATGCAAAATATCCGGAACATGTTGCTGTTGCAGAAAATAAAATAAAGCCTTTTATTAAAACAAGAATCTGTATGGATTTTGAAGTAAAATAAAGATATTTGAAGCATGCCCGAAAAGCTTTGGCTTTTGGACATGCTCTTTTTTTCGGTAAAAATAGAGAATCTGCAGGAGGATATTTGCTGTTCGGGGGCTTTATAATACGCATAATAAATATTAAAAAAAACAAATAAATATTCAAAAACTTGTTGCAATCCATAAAATTTGTAGTATAATAACATACATTAGCGCTAAAAGAATAAAAAATATGTTAAAAATCACAAAACAAATGATGAGAATTTGAAGTATGTAACTTATATGGGGAGGGAATTTTATGGAAAAGGAAAAAATCGTGCTGGCATATTCGGGAGGCCTTGATACCTCGGTTATTCTGGCATGGCTGAAAGAAAACTATCATTGTGATGTAATTGCTGTCTGCTGCAATGCGGGACAGAAGGAGGATTTTAATGAAATAGAACAGAAGGCTTTAAAGACAGGAGCAGTAAAAGCTTATATGCTTGACATTCAGGAGGAGTTTGTGGAAGACTATATATGGCCTACTGTTAAGGCAAATGCGGTATATGAAAATGACTATCTGCTCGGGACATCCATGGCAAGACCGCTTATGGCAAAAAAGCTTGTGGAAATAGCGGAAAAAGAAGGTGCCAAAGCCATTGCCCACGGCTGCACGGGAAAGGGAAATGACCAGGTACGTTTTGAAACAACCATAAAGGCATTGAATCCGTCAATAAAGATTATTGCACCGTGGAGAAGCTGGGACCTTAAATCGCGAGAGGACTGCATAGAATATGCAAAAGCCCACAATATTCCAATCTCACAGACTACTGAAAAAATTTACAGTCGTGATGAAAACATCTGGCATATAAGCCATGAGGGCGGAAACCTTGAAGACCCATGGAATGAACACAAGGCAGACATTCATGTTTTAAGCGTGACCCCTGAGGCGGCACCGGATGAACCTACATATGTTGAGATAGAATTTGAAAAGGGAGTTCCTAAGGCCATAAACGGTGAAAAGGGCAATGCGGTTTTTCTGCTTACTAAGCTTAATAAGCTTGGCGGAGAAAACGGAGTAGGAACAATAGATATTGTAGAAAACAGACTTGTAGGCATGAAGTCAAGAGGAGTTTATGAAACTCCGGGCGGAACTATTCTTTTCAAAGCACATGAAGCCCTTGAAAAGCTGGTTCTTGACAGAGATACCATGCAGTACAAAAATATTGTGTCACAGAAGTTTGCACAGCTTGTGTATGACGGTTTGTGGTATACTCCTTTGAGAGAAGCTCTCAGCAGATTTGTTGACTCCACTCAGGAAACAGTAACGGGAAAAGTTAAAATGAAGCTTTATAAGGGAAATGCAATTCCGGTCGCCACCCAGTCGCCAAACTCTCTTTACAGTGAAGAATTTGCCACTTTCGGAGTCGATGATGTATATAATCAGAGCGATGCGGAAGGCTTCATAAATCTGTTTTCATTACCGCTCAAAATCAGGGCCATGCAGAAAAAGAGCTTATAAAAATGCGGGAGGAATGAAATGAAACTTTGGAAAGGCAGGTTCTCGAAAGAAACTTCAGATGCAGCAAATGATTTCAACGCATCTATAGATTTTGACAAAAGAATGTACCGGCAGGATATAAGAGGAAGCATCGCACATGCGGACATGCTGGGAAAACAAGGAATTATTACTGAAAATGAATCAGAAATTATACAAAAAGGGCTGAATGAGATTCTGGAAGAGGCTGATAAAGGAAAGCTTGAATTTTCGCGGGCACAGGAGGACATTCACATGAATGTCGAAAGCCTGCTGACCGAAAAAATCGGTAGTGCGGGAAAAAAACTCCATACCGCACGAAGCAGAAACGACCAGGTTGCGGTAGACATAAGGCTTTATCTGAAAGACGAAATAACCGGAATAAAAGAGCTCCTGACGGAGCTGAAAAAGACGCTGTATAAGCTCGCAGCGGAAAATAAAGAAACGATAATGCCCGGATATACACATCTTCAGAGAGCGCAGCCTGTAACCTTTGCCTATTATATGATTTGCTATTACCAGATGTTCAGACGTGACGCAGAGAGATTTGAAGATTGCTACAAAAGAATGGATTTTCTGCCGCTGGGTGCAGGGGCACTGGCAGGGACACCGTATGATACAGACAGAGAATATCTGGCGGAAAAGCTGGGCTTTGCAGGTATATGCACAAATGCGATGGATGCTGTAAGTGACAGGGATTTCGCACTTGAATTTCTGGGAGATTGTGCCATAACACAGATGCATCTTTCAAGATTTTGTGAAGAACTTATACTATGGAACTCATCAGAATTCGGTTTTATTGAGATGGATGATGCTTTCAGCACAGGAAGCAGCATCATGCCGCAGAAGAAAAATCCGGATATGGCGGAGCTGATAAGGGGAAAAACGGGAAGGGTTTACGGCGACCTTATCACCCTTCTTACTGTTATGAAGGGACTGCCGCTTGCATACAACAAAGACATGCAGGAGGACAAACAGCCGCTGTTTGATGCGGCAGATACAGTAAAGGCTTCACTGAAAATTTTTACCGATATGATATCCGCTATGAAAATAAAGAAAGAAAATATGGCGAAGGCTGTAAAAAACGGATTTATGAATGCCACAGACACCGCTGATTATTTAGTGGCTAAAGGAATTCCGTTCAGGGAATGTCATGAAATAGTGGGAAACATAGTTCTGTATTGCGAAAAAAGGGATGTGACCATAGAAGAACTGAGCCTTGAAGAACTTAAAAGGTTTTCCCCGATGTTTCGGGAGGATATTTATGAACGCATAAAACCGGAAGCCTGCATAGCAGCAAAAAAATCCAGCGGCAGCACATCTTTTAAAAGTGTTGAAAAACAGCTTGAGGAAATAGAAAAGGAACTTAATTTGTGTTGATTTTTGGAAAAACGGGTACTATAATAATATAAACAATAGGAGTATTGTCGGAAATTTCGGGGAAAGGAGATGAAAACATGAGAGCAAACAGTGCAATGGCTATGGCCAGGAACTATTATACAAGCTGGGCTGTGTCGCAGAAAAACAGCTTCGGAAATTACGGCGGAAGCTTTGGCTCAGTAAGCGGTTCGGGCAGCAGTTCCATGTCAGATCTGATGAACATTGCCAAGCAGTACAATGAACTGAACTCCAACAGGACCAGCATGAAGGACTACTATAACAAGATGGTGTCAGACAAGAGCTTCAGTGTGAGGGATTTCTTAAATGAAGGAAATTCGGCAAGTGCGGAAGCAGGCAGCGGAACCCTGATTGATTCAAGTGATGTTTCTGAAGCTATCATGAAAAACTCCGAGGCTCTGGCAAAATCTGCGGATGCGTTGACCCGGACGGGAGAAAATTCTCTTTTCACACCTAAGGAAGACGGCACCTATGATATGGAAAAAATAACTGCGGCAGTAAGTCAGTTTGTGGAAGATTACAACAGCGTATCTTCGTCTGTTGCAAAATCCGGCAACCTTTCGACTCTGCAGAAGGGTGCAAATATGCTGGGACAGTCTTCAGCCAACTATAACTCGTTGAACAAGATAGGCATCACGGTTAAAACAAGCGGACAGCTTTCTCTGGATACCGAAAAGCTTAAAAGCTCGGATATTGCTGATGTAAAAATGCTGTTTCAGGGAAGCGGCTCATATGCTTCAAAGATTGAAAATGCCGCAAACAACATAAATAAGGCTGCAGAGGCAAACCGGTACAAGACATATAACAGCTACGGAACAACAAGCTTCGGAACTGTTGCAAGTCTTGGAAACTTTGTAAACTACAGTGCATAAATAAAAGACAAAACCGCATATAATGCTTGGGACTGAGCATATACGCGGTTTTATTGTTTTGGAGAAAAAATGGATACTATAGAAATTTTAAAAAAAGTAAAAGAAGGAAAAATATCGCCGGAGGAAGCGGAGGGAATGCTTTCAAGACAGCCCTTTGAGGAGCTTGGTTTTGCAAAGCTGGATTACCACAGGAAAATACGCTCAGGCTTTCCGGAAGTGGTTTTCTGCAGCGGAAAGCCTGATGAATATCTGGCTGAAATATATAAAAGACTTTATGCTGAAAACGGAGAGGTTTTCGGGACGAGGGCTTCAAAGGAACAGGCGGAGCTGATACGCAGGATTCTGCCTGACATACAGTATGATGAAGTGTCGGGGATTCTGAAAGCGGAAAAAAAGGATAAAGAAAGAATCGGAAATGTTGTCGTGTGTACGGCAGGAACTGCCGATATAAAAGTTGCGGAAGAGGCGGCGCAGACGGTTGAATACTTTGGAGGAAATGCGGAAAGAATTTATGATGTGGGAGTAAGCGGAATCCACAGACTTTTTGCCCACCTTGAAAAACTGCAGGAGGCAAACTGCGTCATTGCGGCAGCAGGCATGGAGGGTGCGCTTCCAAGTGTCATAGGCGGGCTTGTAAGTAATCCTGTCATAGCAGTTCCTACTTCGGTGGGATACGGAGCTAACCTAAAGGGTATTTCTGCTCTGCTGACCATGCTTAATTCATGTGCGAACGGTGTTGCGGCGGTGAATATAGACAACGGTTACGGAGCCGGTTATCTGGCAGCACAGATAAACAGACTTGCGTGCAGAAACGCCGCAAAATAATCCTCGCGTAATAAATGTATATAATATCGAAATTTATAAAAAAATTGCTAAAACAGGTGAACCACAAAATAGTTTATGATATAATATTGAGGATATTAGGTATTAATATCCTCGTTTTGTTTAAAGGCAGAAACGAATAATAAAAAATAAGGAGAAATATATGGAGCTTAAATATAAAAGAGTTCTTTTGAAGGTCAGCGGTGAAGCACTTGCGGGACCTGACAAGTTCGGCATAAGCGATGAAATGCTTGCAGGTGTTGCGGCGCAGGTGAAAGAAATACATGATATGGGAGTTCAGATTGCAATAGTTGTCGGAGGCGGTAACTTCTGGAGAGGAAGAACAGGCCAGAGCATCGACAGGGCAACGGCAGACTACATGGGTATGCTTGCAACAACCATGAATGCCATGGCTCTTCAGGATGCCATGGAAAAGCAGGGACTGCCGGTAGTGCTGCAGACTGCGATTACCATGACACAGATTGCAGAGCCGTATAACAGAAAGGCGGCTGTAAAGCATCTTGAAGATAACAAAGTAGTTATTTTCGGAACTGGAACGGGAAGTCCTTTCTTTTCTACTGATACAACTTCCGCACTGAGAGCAGCGGAAATAAACGCAGATGTTATTCTTCTGGCTAAAAAGGTGGATGCAGTTTATTCCGCAGACCCTGAAAAAGATCCGAATGCTGTCAAGTATGATGAGCTTACGCACAAGGAAGTCATAGAAAGACAGCTGGGAGTCATGGACATTACCGCGGCAACCTTATGCATGGAGAACGATATAGCCATTCATGTTTTCGGCGTATCGGAAAAGGGAAATTTATTAAAAGCCGTTAACGGTGAAAAAATAGGTACAATAGTAAAATAAAGCGATTATTTTAGGAGGAGATTTTTTATGAGTAATCACGCACAGGAAGTTCTTGAAGGAAAGATGGCCAAAACCATATCTGTTCTAAAAGAAGGATTGAACACAGTCAGAGCAGGAAGAGCTAATCCGGCATTGCTGGATAAGGTGACGGTAGAGTATTACGGAAGCCCTACACCGCTTAGAAACCTTGCCAACGTGTCTGCTCCCGAAGCAAGAACTTTATTAATCACACCTTTTGACCCTAAGACTATTTCCGATATTGAAAAGGCCATTAACATGGCAAACCTGGGACTGAATCCATCAAATGACGGAAAAAGCGTAAGACTTACTATTCCTCAGCTTACAGAGGAAAGAAGAAAGGAACTTACAAAAACTGTTAAAAAGTATGGTGAAGAGGCAAAGGTTGCACTCAGAAATGAAAGAAGAAATGCCAACGATGAACTGAAAAAACAGGAAAAAGCGGGAGAACTTACTGAAGATGATTTGAAGAAGGCTCTGGATCAGATTCAGAAGGTAGTTGATAAGACTATAAAGGAAATTGATGACATCGTTGCAGCTAAAGAAAAAGAAGTTTTGGAAATATAAGATTTTACGGCGGATGTGGTTGTGGAGACACAGCCACGTCCGTTTTTAAAGAAAAGGATTATGCTATGTTGGATATGGAAAGAATACCCCAGCATGTTGCCGTGATAATGGACGGAAACGGCAGATGGGCGGAAAAGAATAAGGTTGCCAGAATAGCCGGACACAATGCAGGCATGAAAGCCATGAAAGAAATTGTAAAACATTCCTCTGTGCTTGGCGTTAAGCATCTTACTGTATATGCCTTTTCAACAGAGAACTGGAAGCGTTCTGTTGAGGAGGTAAACGGAATTTTCAAGCTTATCGTAGTTTATGTAGATAAAGAATTGAAAGAATTGCATAATAACAATGTAAAAGTAACTGTTTTAGGTGACTATTCCATGCTTCCGGCGGAGTCGGTCGAAAGACTTAACCGGGCTTTGGAAACCACGAAAAATAATACGGGACTGCAGTTTAATATTGCACTTAATTACGGAAGCCGTGATGAAATAAGAAAAGCAGTGACTGCAATAGGAGAGAAAATAAGGGCAGGAGAAATGGAGCCTTCCGACATAACGGAGGAAACCATATCAGCCTTTTTATATACAGGGATTAACGATATTCCCGACCCGGACCTTGTGATAAGGACAAGCGGAGAGCTAAGACTTTCCAACTATCTGCTGTGGCAGAGTGCGTACAGTGAATTTGTATTTACAGATACTCTATGGCCTGATTTTACAAAAGAAGTGTATGAAAAATGTATAGAAGAGTACCAAAGCAGAAAAAGACGCTTTGGAGGGAGGTAGATTGTGAAAACTAGAGTAATATCGGGATTGATTATGCTGCCGCTTATGATTTTAGTATTTTTGGGCGGCAAGGTTCTTATGCTGGCATGCTTTGTCATAGGAATCATGGGAGTAAGAGAATTCTTCAACGGTTTTCATGAGCTTGAAGTAAAGCCCTGCTATGGGGTTGCATACATAAGTGCCGTTCTGCTGTACTGTGTAAATCTTTTCACAGATGATTATAAATGGTATATGCTTTGGTTCTTTACGGTTATACTGATGAGCCTGCTGTATCTTTTCAAAATAAATGAGCGTAAGCTTGAAGATGCCATGGCTACGGTGACGGGAGTATTCTATGTTGTGTTCTTTTCGTTTCATGTTACACTTGTTGAACAGACGGAGAACTACGGACTTTTAGTGTGGCTGATATTTCTGACTGCCTTCGGCACAGATGTGATGGCTTATTTTTCAGGATACCTGTTTGGAAAGCATAAGCTTTGTCCTGTTATAAGTCCGAAAAAGACTATAGAGGGGTCAATAGGCGGAACACTTGGAAGTATAGTGCTGTGCGGGATTTTCGGTTACTTTGTAATGCCTGAAATTTTAATCCACTGTGTCATCATCGGAATCATCGGCGGCATTGTATCCCAGTTCGGGGACCTGACAGCTTCAATATTTAAAAGAAAGATGGGAATCAAGGACTACGGAAATTTAATACCGGGACACGGCGGTATTCTGGACAGATTTGACAGCGTGCTGTTTACCGCACCTGTGATTTATTATTATATAGCCCTGGTTCTGCATGGCTGATGAGCATAAAACAGCGGTTGATACCCGCTTCAGGCAGAAAAGGATAGAAGAATCATGAAAAAAATTGCAATACTCGGGAGTACAGGTTCCATAGGAAAACAGGCTCTCGACATCATAGAAAGAAATCCGCAGAAGTTTAAGGCGACTGTTTTGTCGTGTGCAAAGAGCATAGAACTTTTGTCGGAACAGATTGACAGGTTCAGACCTGAACTTGTAGTTGTTAAAAATGAGGAGGATGCCCGCAGGCTTGGAGAGAAGCACAGAGGCGTCGAGGTAATGTACGGCATGGAGGGTCTTATTGCCGCGGCAGAGTCGGAATATGACCTGTTGCTGAACTCACTTGTCGGCATGCTCGGACTTGTACCAACATACCATGCGGTATGTAAAGGCAGGGATATAGCTCTCGCAAACAAGGAAACGCTTGTGGCGGGAGGCCAGCTGGTAATGGAACAGGTAAAGAAAAACGGTGTTAAGATGCTTCCTGTTGACAGTGAGCACAGCGCGATATTTCAGGCATTACAGGGCAACAGACATGAACAGCTGAAAAAGATTTATCTTACGGCTTCGGGCGGACCGTTCAGAGGCTATAGTATTGAACAGCTTGAAAATGTTACCCTTGAACAGGCCCTGAAGCATCCGAACTGGAGCATGGGAAGCAAAATCACTATAGATTCTGCCACTATGGTAAATAAAGGACTTGAGGTCATTGAAGCAAAATGGCTGTTTGACGTACCTGTATCAAAGATAGAAGTGGCAGTCCATCCGCAGAGCGTTATCCACTCGATGGTTGAATACATTGACAATTCAATTATTGCACAGCTTGGTGCTCCTGATATGAGAGTTCCGATAAGCTATGCGTTTGGTTATCCTGACAGAATAGAAAACACTTTTGAACCTCTGGATGTTTTCGGACTCGGGGCAAATCTTACCTTTGAAAAGCCGGACCTGGAGGTTTTCAAGACTGTTGCCATGGCATATGAGGCTGCCGAAAAGGGCGGTACATATCCTGTGGTGCTGAACGGAGCCAATGAAGCACTTGTACAGATGTTTCTGGAAAAGAGGATTAAATTTACGGATATACAGAATAATATTGAAAAAATACTCAATATCCACAAACCGACATATAATCTGAATCTGGAAGATATAATAGAGGCGGATAAGGAAGCCAGAAGCATGGCGGAAAAGCTTGTGAAAAAGCAGTAAAGGGAAAATGAAAGGGGAACGAGATGACAATTATTTATGCATTGATAATGTTCTGTATTCTGGTTTTGGTACATGAGGGAGGACATTTTATAGCTGCAAAATCCGTAGGCGTCAAGGTAAATGAGTTTGCGGTCGGCATGGGACCGCTTCTCTGGCATACACAAAAAGGAGAAACGCAGTATTCGATAAGACTTTTTCCTATAGGCGGATTCTGTGCCATGGAAGGAGAGGATGATGATTCTGAAGATGAGCGCTCTTTCGGGAAACAGCCTGCATGGGCAAAAGCTGTAATCCTTGCGGCAGGTCCGTTTATGAATCTGCTGCTTACAGTTATTGTGCTGACGGGAATAGTTATTTACATGGGTATGCCTACGACTACCATAGGTGAGTTCAGCGATATGAGTCCTGCCAGGGATGCCGGACTTCAGACAGGAGATAAACTGATTGCAATTGAGGATCAGAGCATACGGAAGTGGAGCGATGTAGCGGAAGCGATAGCTGTTTCTGATGACGACATTATAAATGTGGTTGTTGAAAGGGAAAGCGGCGAAGCGGAATCTGTTGATATTCAGGCGGTTGAAGAAGAAGGAACGGGCAGAATGATACTTGGAATAATGCCTGAGGTATCAAGAAATCCTTTCCTTGCTGCGAAAAGAGGCGTGGAATCCACATGGAACATGACGGTGATGATGGTTGATGTTATAGGTCAGCTGCTGACAGGTGAGGTTTCGGCAAAGGAACTGACAGGACCTATAGGCATCACCGTTGTCGTAAGTGATACGGTAAAATACGGATTTGTATATGTTGCCAATCTGGCAGCTTTAATAAGCTTAAATCTTGCGATTATGAACATGCTGCCTTTTCCTGCTCTTGACGGGGGCAGACTGCTGTTTCTTGTCATCAGAAAGGTTACAGGCAGGGCTATTACAGATGAAATGGAAGCCAAAGTTCATTTTGTGGGAATCATGCTGTTGTTTGCATTGATGATTTATGTAACATGGCAGGATATAGGTCGGTTTATATTAAATTAATGTTTACAATGGCAGAGAGGTTATCTCTGCCATTTCGATTAAGGGAGCGTATATGATATGAAAAAAAGTGTATGGTGCGGAACTGTTGAAATAGGAGGAAATGCCCCTGTTTCCATACAGTCAATGACAAATACCGATACAAGAGACAAAGAAGCCACCATCAGGCAGATTTGTGAGCTAAGGGATGCCGGCTGCGATATAGTAAGGCTTGCGGTTCCCGACACGGAAGCGGCGGAAGCCTTCAAAGAAATAAGAAAAGCCGTTGATGTACCGCTGGTTGCAGACATTCATTTTGATTACAGGCTTGCGGTAGAGGCAATAAAAAACGGGGCGGATAAGGTAAGGATAAACCCGGGCAATATAGGAAGCAGGGACAGGGTAGAGGCTGTTGTAAAGGCGGCAAAAGAAAGAAAAATACCAATCAGGGTCGGAGTAAATTCAGGCTCCCTTGAAAAGGATATAATCGCGAAGAACGGCGGTGTTACTGCTGAGGGACTTGCCGAATCTGCACTGAGAAATGTAAAACTGCTTGAGGATATGGACTTTGGGGACATTGTCATATCACTTAAGTCTTCTGATGTGAAGCTTAACTACGAAGCCTACAGGCTGGTTCATGAAAAATCGAATTATCCGCTTCATGTGGGCATTACCGAATCGGGAACGGTAAACGGAGGCCGATTAAAATCGGCGATAGGCATAGGAGGACTGCTGCTTGCAGGCATAGGAGATACTATGAGAGTATCGTTTACCGGAAATCCGGTAAACGAGGTATATTTTGCAAGAGATATACTGAAGGCATCAGGAATACGGCCTGCCGGCATAAATCTTGTTTCCTGCCCTACCTGCGGAAGAACAAAGGTAAATCTGGAGCAAATTGCCTCTGAGGTTGAAGAAGAGATTAAGAAAATAGAACCTGAGAGAGAGGCTGCGGGACTTCCACCCATTACTGTGGCTGTGATGGGCTGTGCGGTAAACGGTCCGGGAGAGGCAAAGGAGGCGGATTTCGGCATTGCAGGCGGAGACGGAAAGGGCGTTGTGTTTGCAAAGGGCGAAATCATAAAAACGGTAAAGGAAGAGGAGCTGGCGCAGGAGCTTATAGCACTGATAAGAAGAAACGGAGAAGAATGATGAAAACATATAAAACAACACATATGATAAAAATGGAAGACCTGAATCACCATCAGAACTTATACGCCGGAAGAGGCATTGAATGGTTTGTGGAAGCCGGTTTTATCGGTGCTGCCATGGAGTACGGAGACAGGCACGGACTGCTTTACAGAAATACGCATCAGTTCAGCTTCAGTAAGCCTGTGGAACCGGGTGAAATAATAAGCTATGAGAGTACACTTGTGAGAGCGGGAAAAACAAGCCTTACTTTCAGGGTTGCACTGCGTTCCGAAGTTACAGATGAGGTTAAAGCGGAGGGCTACATCACTTTTGTAACTGTTAAATCAAATACCCATGAAAAAGTGGAACATGGCATTACTCTGGACGAAACGGGAAATGTAAAAGAACTGTCGTGGAGAAAGAAAGCGGACAGCTTTTTCCACAGTTAATAAATATTTGAATTTTAAAGCTTTCAACACTTTTCCACATGGGAAAAATAGATTGTATACAATTTTATCCCGAAATGCTGTGGAAAACCTTATGCTATAAAAGTATTAGAATTTGAACGTTATGAGAGGATATTGAATTTGTCAAGAAAAAGTTATCCACAGAAATTGTGCAAAAAAACATACATTGTATAAATATGCACAAAGATGGCTTGAAATGCAACATGTGGATAACTTTTATGCAAATAATATGACCTGAAAAATGTGAAAAAAAGGTCGAAAATTGGAAGAATATTCATGAGAAAAAGGGAGTAATATGCGCACTCTGATAGAAGAAACCATAAATTGGACAAAACTGGAAAACCACGAAAGGGACAACTGCAGCTTTTCTGTAAAAAAAGCGGTGATGTCGGAAAAGGATTCGGAACTTACTATAGACATGGTTCTGAATTTTATTATACCTTTTGAAGATATTGAAAGAATAAAGGCTCTTATTCTGAACAGAATAGACGGACTTAAAAGCGTAAAATTTAATTTTGAATACAGGGATATGATTATGTCAGAAGAAGAAATTCTACGCTTTTCCGTTGAACATATCATAGATGAAATAAACGGGGACTATGCAAGCAGTACAAAGACAATTTTTAAAGATGAGTATGAGTTTGACGGTGAAACATTCACACTGTATGCTCTTGGGGACTTTATAGTAAAGGATTTGAATAAAAGAGCTGCGCCTCTTTTTGAGAGAATCCTGAAAAGAGATTTCGGCATACAGACAAAGGTGTGCTTTGAAAATCATAAAGATGAATATGTCAAGCTTCTGGAGGAAAGAAAAAGCATTGAGCTTCTGGAGGAAAAACATGCCCTTGACATACAGCAGAGAACGGAAGCAGGTGCAGCAGCTTCCAAACCGAAAAAAACAGCACCTGTCGGATCAAATGCAGGCGCTGCATTTAAAGAAAAGCAGTGGCAGAAGCGCAGGAAGGAAGAACCTGTTGTCGGCAATAAAATTATGGGCTCACCTATTACAACCGATGCAGTAAAGATGTCATCAGTAAATCAGGAAAGCGGAAGTGTAACGATAGAAGGTATTCTGTTCAGAAAGGACAGCAGAACAATAAAGAATGAAAAGAAGCTTGTTACACTTCTTCTTACAGACAAGACTACTTCCATATGTGTCAAGGCATTTACTTCAGAGAATAAGTGGAATGAAATAGACGAGCATTTAAAAATAGGTGATTTCGTAAAAATAAAAGGAAATGCCGAATGGGATACATATGAAAACATAGTGGTTGTCATGGCGCAGGACATTGAAAAAGGAACGGTAAAAAAGAGAGTTGATACCTGCGAAAGAAAAAGAGTGGAACTGCATGCACACTCCAAAATGAGTGCCATGGACGGTCTGAATGAAATAAAGGATATGGTCAGAACCCATGAAGAATGGGGACACAGGGCTATGGCGCTTACAGACCACGGTGTGGTGCAGGGCTTTCCGGAGGCTTCACATTCGCTCAGCAAGGATTCCCAGATGAAGATTATATACGGTATGGAGGGCTATGTATTTGAGGATAAGGACTGCAAAAATCCGGACGGGACTATTGAATACAAGAAAAAGCCCACAAATCATATCATCATACTTGCGCAGACGCAGGAGGGACTGAAAAATCTTTATAAGCTTGTTTCCATATCGCATCTGGAGTATTTTTATAAACGTCCGAGACTGCCTAAATCTGTTATTGCGCAGTACAGAGAGGGACTTATCATAGGTGCGGCATGTGAAGCGGGGGAAGTGTTCCGTGCTGTGCTTCAGAACAAAAGTGAAGAGGAAATAGAAGAAATCGTAAGTTTTTACGATTATCTTGAAATACAGCCGCTTATAAACAACCAGTTTTTAATTGAAAAGGGTGCGGTGAAGGACAAGGAGGGATTAAAGGAGCTTAACCGCAGAATAATCGCCCTGGGAGAAAAATACAACAAGCCTGTTGTTGCAACGACAGATGCCCACTATCCCGAGCCTGAAGCGGCACTGTACAGAAATATACTTATGGCGGGACAGGGCTATAAGGATGAAGGAGGACAGGGCCTATACCTCAGGACTACCCAGGAAATGCTTGAGGAGTTTTCGTATCTGGGTGAGGAAATGGCTGAAAAGGTCGTTATCGACAACACAAACATGATTGCGGATATGATAGATGTAATCAGACCTGTACCAAAAGAGAAATATCCTCCGAAAATACCGAATGCGGAGGAAACCCTCAGGACAAAGTGTTATGAAAGGGCATGGAACATTTACGGCAAGCCTCTTCCCGAAAAAATACAGGAACGCCTGGATGCTGAGCTTATTCCTATCATACGTGAAGGCTATGCGGTTATGTATATTGCAGCGGAAATGCTCGTGCAGAAATCACTGAGCGACGGGTATCTGGTAGGGTCACGAGGTTCGGTAGGTTCATCGTTTGCAGCTACCATGGCGGGCATTACCGAGGTAAATCCTCTGCCGCCTCACTATATCTGCCCTGAGTGCAAATATCTTGAGTGGGGAGATGAAAAGGAATACGACTGCGGAGTCGATATGGAGGACAAGGACTGTCCCATATGCGGCACAAGACTTAAAAAGGACGGCTTCTCCATACCTTTCCAGACTTTCCTTGGATTTGAAGCTGACAAGGAGCCTGATATCGACCTGAACTTTGCAGGAGAATATCAGCCTTATGCACACAGATATGTAGATGAAATATTCGGAGCCAAAAATGTATTTAAAGCGGGAACTATCGGCACGGTAGCGACCAAAACTGCCTACGGCTTTGTTAAGAAGTATTTTGAAGAAAGAAATATACCTGAAAACAAATATGAAATCGAAAGGCTGGCAGAGTGCTGTACGGGTGTAAGAAGAACTACAGGGCAGCATCCGGGAGGAATTATTATAGTTCCGGATGATCATGAAATATATGAATTCTGTCCGGTACAGCATCCGGCAAATGACACGACGACGGATATAGTCACTACACATTTTGACTACCATTCCATAGACCAGAACCTTCTGAAGCTTGATATACTTGGACACGATGTGCCGTCCATGATACGTCATCTGCAGGATATGACGGGACTGGACCCTATTAAGGATGTACCTTTGTCGGATGAAAAGGTAAACAGCATATTTAACGGAATAGAAGGACTTGACATAAAGGATCCTGATTACAGATTTGTTCATGGAACGTACGGAATACCTGAGTTTGGAACAAAATTTACAAGACAGATGCTTGATGATACAAAGCCTACGCGTTTTGCCGATTATGTCAGAATTTCGGGCTTCTCACACGGTACCGATGTATGGATAAACAATGCGCAGGAATGGATAAAGTCAGGACAGACGACGATTAAGGATGCAATATCCACCCGTGATGACATCATGAACTACCTTATCCTTAAAGGGCTTCCAAAAAAAGAAGCTTTTACAATCATGGAAAAGGTAAGAAAGGGTAAGGGCGTTACGGACGAGCAGGTTGCAATGATGCAGGAGCATGATGTTCCGGAGTGGTATATAGAGTCCTGCAGAAGAATAAAATATATGTTCCCACGCGCACATGCGGTGGCATATGTCATGATGTCTTACCGTATTGCGTATTTTAAGGTTTACTACCCTGTAGAGTTTTATGCCACATATTTCACAACCAAGGTAAGTGAATTTGATGCCGATACAATACTTAAAGGCTCCTCTGCCGTGCTTGCAAAGATGGACTCGATACTTGCAAAGGGCAAGAATGCAACTAAAAAGGAAGAGGATGAAGTTATAGTCCTTGAGGTTGCGTATGAAATGTATGCAAGAGGATATGAGTTCCTTCCGGCCAGACTGGGAGAGTCGGATGGTACTAAGTTTTATGCAAAGGATGGAAAGGTTCTGCTTCCTTTTGTAGCGCTCGCGGGGGTAGGTGAAAATGCGGCAAAAGCAATAGCCGAAGAACATGCAAAAAGACCTTTTGAGACTGTTGAAGAAATCAGGGAAAGAGCAAAGGCAAATAAGACTGCCATAGAAGCCCTGAGGGAACACGGTGTCCTTGACGGACTGCCCGAGTCGGATCAGCTTTCGCTGTTTGCGGGCATGTAGAGCTTGAAAAAAGAAGCTTTAGCACTAAAGTATTAGGAATAATTAACCAATTAGTGCTAGTATAAAAAGAAGAATTTAGCACCGCAGTTCGGTTGCAAAAATACACCTCTCATTCATAAAATGGGTTACGTCAACGTTATCGTCGATGAAATCTAATTTTGAGAGGTGATTTTTTTATGAGTGCAAAACAAATTCCAATGTGGCAGGTACTTGCAGTAATGGCATTTACGATAGCATCTCTTTGCTACTCAATGTTCTTTACAGATTATCAGGAACTGCACATACCGCTTATCGTATCAGCGATTGTCGCCGCGGCAGTAGCTGTTGCCAACGGATATAAATGGGCATTCCTTGAAGAAGGAATACTGGCATCTATAAACCGTTCCATGCAGGCAATGCTGATACTTATGATTGTCGGACTTTTAATTGGTGCCTGGATTGCCGGCGGTGTTGTACCCGCTATGATTTATTACGGACTTCAGATTTTAAATCCAAGCATTTTCTTACTTGCGGGATGTGTTATCTGCTGCATCGTATCTCTTGCAACAGGTTCATCATGGACTACTGCTGGAACAATCGGTATTGCTTTAATAGGTGTAGGTCACGGACTTGGCATTAATCCGGCCATGACAGCCGGCGCAATCATTTCGGGAGCATACTTCGGTGATAAGATGTCTCCTTTATCCGATACTACAAATCTTGCACCTGCCATTGCAGGCTCAACCCTGTTTGACCATATCAGACACATGGTATGGACTGTAACACCGTCATTATGCTTATCATTGATATTATACGGCATTCTTGGTGCAGGATACGGCGGAAAATCCGTTGACAATGAAATCGTAAATACGATAATGAACGGAATGAAGGACAGCTTCTACATCTCGCCTATACTTTTAATTCCTCCTGTAGTGGTAATCCTGATTGTGGCACTGAAGCTGCCTGCTATTCCGGGACTTGTGGGAGGAACCCTGCTTGGCTGTATATTCGGAAGTATATTCCAGGGAGTTACTCTGGCAGAATGGCCGTCAATCATTCACTACGGCTTTGTTTCCGAAACAGGCATTGCCCAGATTGATGAACTGCTGACAAGAGGCGGCATGGACAGCATGCTGTGGACAGTTAACCTGATTATCTGCGCTATGTGCTTCGGAGGTGTCATGGATGCTTCAGGTATGCTGGCAACGCTTGCAAATGCTATGCTTAGGTTTGCAAAGGGTACAGGAAACCTGGTGCTTATAACAATAGTAAGCTGTATCTTTATGAATGTTATAGCTGCTGACCAGTACTTATCTATTATTCTTCCGGGAAGAATGTACAAAGAAGCCTTTGAAGATGCAAGGCTTGATGCAAGAAATCTTTCAAGATGTCTTGAGGATGCAGGTACGGTTACTTCATGTCTGGTTCCATGGAATACCTGCGGTGCAACTATGTCGACATTCCTTGGTGTACCGACAAGTTCATATTTCAGATACTGCTTCCTGAACCTTTTCAATCCGGTTATATCGGTTATTTACGGCTATACAGGCATATCAATGATGAAAATGACGGAAGAACAGTATCAGCATATACTCAGAAAGAGAGAAGAAGAAAAGGCAGCTGCACTGGAGAAGCTTCAGGCATAGTGCGATAAAATCTGTAAAAAAGGATATATAATATTCCTTTCCTAAAAAAAATGATAAAAAAACGTGAGTAAGCCCGTCCTGCGGGCTTATTTGCGTTGAAATTTGTAGAAAAAAGAAGATTAATGCAGAAGGATTGGAGTTTTTTCGCATGGAAGTAAGGGAGTATAATATTTACAGGGAAGATAAAGGAATACAGATTTTAGTTGAGGGAGATGTTATGGCATATGAAGCATATTATATTTTTTTTATACCTGTTTGATGTTGTTGCAGGCGCAATAGGTATGACGATAGTGATTCTGACGGGGAGAAAACATAAAACGGAGCTGCATGTGGAACTGAAAAAATTTATGCTTCTTCTGCTGTTTATGGCAATGTACGATTTCCTTATATATTATACCGATTACATAATAGGGAAGTTCCAGTTTTCTACTCTGCTGCGATTCGGAAACTGCATAATAGCACTTATTTTCTGCCAGTGGATATATACAGCAGAAAGAATCATAGAAGGAAACGTATATATAAGATTCAGGAATTTCTTAAAAAAATATACTGCTGTATATATAGGTCTGTGGATTGTATGTACATATCTGTTTCCACATAACAACTACTATGTCGCAGAGTGGCTGATGCTTATTTCAGATGTAGGACTTATACTGATTTTCCTAGGGGGAAGTGCGGTATATATCGGTGAAGCTGTGTGGTCGAGGAAGAGTGATGAGACTGTTTATTATCTTGTTATCGTAAGTGCATCTCTTTTGTGGAATTATATTTCTTACTTCTGGGGAGAGGCATCGACTTATTGGGGAAACAGTGGATTTGTACGTCAGCCTCTTGATCTTACTATTTTCTTCTGGTGTACTGTCAATGTCGCTACTTTATATATCATATATAAGATGGACTTTGATAAAGCATATAACTATGCAGGCGATACGGGAAGCTTTGACCTGAATTCCAGACTGGAGGAAATCACGGATAAATACGAACTTACCCAGAGGGAAAAAGAGCTTGTGTCGCTGATATATGAGGGGAAAAGCAATGCAGAGATAGCTTCTGTTCTTTTTATTTCAGAGAGTACCGTAAAAACACATGTATATAATATATTCAGAAAGCTGAATATAAAAAACAGGATGCAGCTTGTCTGCGTAGTGAGGGGCGAAGCTCTGGAGTAAAAATAAGAAGAATAAGTGCTTGCGTAATGAAAGAGTATGTGTTATTATATATGAAGTTATTAAATTTAGACTAGGTTTTTAGAAGAGTGGGCATTGTCCACTCTTCTGTTTTGTTAAACATGAGGAACGTTTATAACGTGAAAGGGATAACATGGCTAAAGTAAAAATTAAAGATTTCGTGGAGGAGCTTGTAACACCGTTTCTTTCGGAGCACGGTATGGAGCTCTACAATGTGGAATTTGTAAAAGAGGCAAAGGACTGGTTCCTAAGGGTGTACATTGACAAGGAAGAAGGCAGTGAAAATGAGTTTATAAGCACGGAGGATTGTGAACTTGTAAGCAGATTTCTCAGCGAAAAGCTTGATGAGAGTGACCCTATAGAACAGAATTATTATCTGGAGGTTTCCTCGCCGGGAATGGACAGAGTGCTCCTGAAGGAAAAGGATTTTGTAAGATACGCAGGAAAGCAGGTGGATGTAAATCTGTATCAGGGCATTAACGGAAAGAAAACTCTGACAGGCGAGCTTGTGGGCATTACAGAGAATAAATTGATAATCATTGACGAAAACGGTCGTCTTGAAATACCTATGGAAAAGGTAGCAAAGACAAGATTAGCGGTAATATTTTAGAAGGAGGTTTCCGCAAAACAATGAACAGAGAATTTATAAGAGCAATTGAAGAGCTTGAGAAAGAAAAAGATATTTCAAAGGACATCTTAATCGAAGCTATTGAATCGGCACTGGTTTCCGCATACAAGAAGAACTACGGTACTTCACAGAATGTGCGGGTAAATATTGACAGAGAAACAGGCGATATTGATGTTTTCATGAAAAAGGATGTAGTAGATGAAGTCTGGGAGGACCTGATAGAAATCTCTCTGGAGGAAGCTCAGGAAATAGACCCAAGATATCAGATTGGAGATGCCATTGAGTATCAGGTAACGCCAAAGGACTTCGGCAGAATAGCGGCACAGACTGCTAAACAGGTTGTTGTGCAGAGAATACGTGAAGCTGAAAGAGGAATGATTTTTGACGATTATATCAGCAGACAGGGTGAAATCATCACAGGTCAGGTACACAGAATCATAAGCAACGGTGCAATAGTTGTAAGCATGGGAAAAACAGAAGGAATCCTGGCGGTTACGGAACAGGTTCCGGGCGAAAGATACAATGTCAACGACAGAATCAAGGTTTATATTATGGATGTTAAAAAGACTACAAAGGGTCCTCAGGTTTATCTTTCAAGGTCACATCCGGGCCTTGTAAAAAGACTGTTTGAGCTTGAGGTTCCTGAAATCCAGGACGGCTCGGTTGTAATCAAGAGCATCTCAAGAGAGGCAGGCTCAAGAACAAAGCTTGCCGTATGGTCAGTTGATGAAAATGTAGATCCTGTCGGAGCATGCGTAGGACCAAGAGGAAGCAGAGTACAGGTCATCGTTGACGAATTGTTCGGCGAAAAGATTGACATCATTAACTGGAGTGAAGATCCTGAAAAACTGATAAGCAGTGCCCTGAGCCCTGCAAAGGTTGAAAAGGTTATTGCAGATGAAGAGGAAAAGACGGCAGTTGCCATAGTTCCTGATTATCAGCTTTCACTTGCGATAGGTAAGGAAGGGCAGAATGTAAGACTTGCAGCCAAGCTTTGCGGCTGGAAGATAGACATCAAGAGTCACAGCCAGTATTTTGCAGAAGATGAAATTGGTTCTGAAATAACGGAATACTGCGATGATGATTATGAGATGAATGATGATATCGTTGAAATTGCGGAAGCTGACGAAGAATAAACAAGCGGGGTGGAAACTTTGAAGGAAAAGAAGATACCCATGAGAAGATGTGCGGGCTGCATGGAGTCAAAACCAAAGTCCGAACTGATAAGAATAGCGGGATATGAAGGAAAAGTATCCATAGATCCGACAGGCAGGGCAAAGGGCAGAGGTGTTTATCTGTGCCCATGCAGAGAGTGCTTTGAAAAGGCGCAGAAAAAGAGAGCTATCGGAAGAAGTCTTGACATGGATATTTCCTCTGAACAGCTTGAAGAACTATTTGGGGAATTAAAACGGTATGAGAAGTAAGATTGAGAGTTACCTGGGATTCGCAACGCGCTCAAGGAACTTAATCACAGGTTCAAATACATGCCTTTTCGCTATGAATAAAAAGAAAATAAAACTTTTGATTCTGGCAGGCGATATTTCGGAAAATACCATGAAGAAGCTCAGAAATGCAGCAGAAGAAGGAAACACGGTTTATCGGGTGTACAGCACATGTGATGAACTTTCACGGATTTGCGGAACTTCAGGTAAGGGCGTTTTTGGAATAACAGACCAGAATTTTGCAGATGTAATTTTGAAAGAGATTGACAGTAAAAATCAATCTGTATAGAGGGAGGTGTTCGAATGACTATAAAAATCCATGAATTAGCAAAGGAACTGAACATGAACAGCAAAGAACTGCTGGAAAGAGTAAATGCCATGGGGATTGAGGCAAAGAGTCATATGAGCGGACTATCTGATATTGATGCAATTTCAGTAAGAAATACTATAAACAGGAGCAGAAACAATACTGAAACAAAGATTGTAAAGGTTGCTCCTAAAAAGGTGGAAAAGAGTGAAGCAGAGCCTAAGGTTGTTGTAAAAGCAGCATCAAAGGTTACTGCAAGCCCTGCGACAAAAAAGGCGGCTCCTCAGACAAAAACGACTGAAAAATCGGCTGCCGTTACTCAGAAGCCTCCTGTGGGCAGGGTAGTGCCTAAGGATGTATCCGAGACAGTAAAATCAAAGCCGCCTGTAGGAAAACCTGTTGTAAAGAACTTTGATGAGGAAAACAGCACACAGGAAAAAAAGACAGTGCAGGATGCGGCAAAGAGTACGGATGCTAAAGAAATGCCTAAACAGGTCGAAATAAAAGAAGAAACTAAAGATGTAAAGGAACCTGAAACAGGCGGACCTCAGAAGCTTAAAATAATTAAAAAATTTGACCCTGAGGCTGAAAGAATTGAAAAAGAAAAAGCTGAGGAGAGAAAAAGAGCAGAAGCTCAGAGACGTGAGCAGACGAGAAACGACAGGACAGAGGGCAGAGGCAATAAAAAGAATAACGGACGAGGAGATTTCCAGAAGAGAGACGGTTATCAGAAAAACGAAGGAAGAAACTCCAGATTTGTAAAAGATAAGGACAGCGACTCAAGGGATAACAGAGGCGGAGAAAGAAGAAATTCCCAGAGAACGGAAAGAAATCATGACAGCGGTTCGGATATGGGACCTATGGTTATGAAACCTCAGATTAAGAGGGAAGACAAGGAAAAAGACAAAGACAGGGAAAGAGATAAATTTGCAAAACTTGAAAAAGGCGGAAAGTCTAAGAAGGACGCAAAGATGAGATCTCTTGAAAAGGCACCAAAACCTAAAAAGCAGCAAAAACAGAAAGTAGTGGAGGAACCGGAAATAATGGAAGAACTTCCAGTAGGAACAACAGTAATAAATGTACCAATCACGGTAGCAGGCTTCTGCGAGCAGCTTGAGCTTTCAACTGCGACAGTTATCATGAAGCTGATGAAGCTTGGCATCATGGCAAATATAAACCAGAATATCGATGAAGATACAGTTCTTATTCTTGCTGATGAGCTGGGTGTTGATGTGGCTATCGGAAAGGTTGAAGATGATACTGTAGAAGAAGGTATCGAAAACTTTGAGGATAAAGAGGAAGAGTTAAAGCCAAGAGCTCCGATTGTAACGGTTATGGGTCATGTTGACCATGGTAAGACATCACTTCTGGATGCGATTAGAAAGACAAACGTTACAGCTTCGGAATCAGGCGGTATTACACAGCATATAGGTGCTTCGGAAGTAACTATTAACGGAAATAAAATTGTATTCCTGGATACTCCGGGACATGAGGCGTTTACAGCTATGAGAGCAAGAGGTGCCCACGGTGCGGATATTGCTATTCTTGTAGTTGCGGCTGATGACAGCGTAAAGCCTCAGACTGTCGAATCAATAAGCCATGCGAAGGCGGCAGGCGTGCCTATTATAGTTGCCATAAACAAGATTGATAAACCGGGTGCAAATCCTGACAGAGTAAAACAGGATCTGACAGAACACGGTATTCTTGTTGAGGACTGGGGCGGTGATACTATCGCAGTGCCTGTATCCGCAAAGTCAGGTGAAGGTATTGTAAATCTTCTTGAGATGGTACTTCTTCAGGCAGAAGTTATGGAACTGAAGGCAAATCCTAACAGACTTGCCATGGGTACGGTTATTGAAGCAAGACTTGACAAGGCAAAAGGCCCTGTTGCTACGCTTCTTGTAACAAACGGTACACTGCAGTCAGGCATGAGTGTTGTAGCGGGAACTTCAAGCGGAAGAATCAGACTTATGACTGACTTCAAGGGAGATACAATCAGAAAGGCGGGACCTTCTACAGCCGTTGAAATTCTGGGTCTTACAGATGTACCACAGGCAGGTGATATGTTCAATGCCGTAAAGGAAGACAAGGTTGCAAGGGAAATTGCCGAATCAAGAAAAGCAAAACTGAGAGAAGAAGTTCTTGCGAAAAATGCAAGCACAACTCTTGAGCAGCTGTTCTCACAGATTCAGGAAGGAGAGGTTAAGGAACTCAACTTAATCATCAAGGGTGACGTACAGGGTTCCGTAGGCGCAATAGAAGCTTCTCTTGAAAAACTTAAAAATGAAAATGTAAGAGTTAAGATTATCCATACAGGTGTAGGTACTGTAAATGAATCGGATGTAATGCTTGCTGAAACTTCAGGAGCCATTATCATAGGCTTTAATGTACGACCAAGCTCTTCTGTAACTGCCATGGCAGAAAGGTCAGGCGTTGAGATAAGAACCTACAGAGTAATCTACGATATAATCGATGATGTGGAAAATGCCATGAAGGGTATGCTTGAACCTGAATTTAAAGAAGAAGTTCTGGGTAAAGTAGAAGTAAGAACTACTTTCAAAGTTCCAGGTGTCGGTACTGTTGCAGGTGCTTATGTCCTTGAGGGTAAGGTAGTAAGGAATGCTGAAATCAGACTTGTACGTGACGGTATTGTATATCACGAGGGCAAGATTTCATCACTTAAGAGATTTAAGGACGATGCAAGAGAAGTGCAGCATGGATTTGAATGCGGTATCGGCTTTGAAAATTATAATGACCTGAAGGAAGGCGATATCATCGAATGCTTCCAGATGGTTGAAGTTGAAAGAAAATAATATGAGGTAAGACAAATGGGAAGAGGCTACAGACAAGGGCGGTTAGGCGAGGAAATCAGAAAGCTTATCGGCGAACTGCTTTTGAGAGGCGAAATTAAAGATCCCCGTTTATCAGGCCTGGTAAGTGTAACTGCTGTAGATGTGACATCTGACGGCAGTTATGCTACTGTTTATGTCACGGTTCTCGGAGGAAACGCGGACAAAGAGGAAGCAGACAAGGAAAAAGAGGATGTGATTGCTGCTTTCAGAAGTGCAAAGGGGCTGATTAAAAGGGAAATAGGAAAGAAGATCAAGCTGAGGCATATTCCGGATTTGATTTTTAAGCTTGATACATCTTTTGAGTACGGAATGCATATTTCGGAAGTCATAAGCGGATTGGGAATTGAAAACTACAAAAATGATGAAGAATCTGAGGAAGAGGAATAGAAAACATGCAGAGTAGAGAAAACAATACTCTAAAGGAAATTGCAGATATATTAATGGATTCACAAAGTGTGTTGCTGTTTACGCATATAAATATGGACGGCGACACGCTGGGTTCTTCAGCGGCATTATGTGCGGCACTGCGAAAATTAGGCAAACAATCTTATATTCTTATTGAAGATGAGGTTGCAGCCTTTTTGCAGTTTTTGGACAAGGGCTACTGCACATACGATGAGGACATTATAAAGAATCCTGATGTATGTCTGTGCATAGACTGTGGAGATATAGGAAGATTTAAAAAAAGACAGGAAAAATTCAGCATGGGAAAGATAAAAGGCTGTATCGACCATCACAGTACAACGGTACCTTTTGCTGATTTTAATTACATTGATGCTAAGGCTGCGGCTACGGGAGAGATTATTTTTGATTTGCTGAAGGAGCTTCCTGTGGAGCTTG
>JBJETA010000161.1:0-6966 GCA_051883075.1 Anaerovoracaceae bacterium | reverse complement strand
TTGGCTACCTTGGGATCTATCTCTTTAAATAAGCGGCGAATATAACAATAATAAGGATGTTCAGTATCAGTAATTGCCTCTCGTATTGCTTTTCTCTGAGGAAGAAATTCCCCATCAGAAAATTTGTCTGCCCAATCCATAATTTTCAGCATGTTTTGTTCCGGATCTTTGTAAATATAGTTGAAAGTCTGTTCAATCCCAAATTTTTTCAGTGTTTTTATTGCATCCATTAGATTTTCCTCCTAATTATATTTTTAAATGTTTTTATCAATACTAATCACAATATATATATTAAGAGCACATGTAGGATAACTGTACCGTGCAATGCACAACAAAGTGTCTCATTACACCTTCTACTATCAAAGCACAGCCTGCTGAAAATACATTATTTCTGATTAGCAGAATGAGCCCGAAGATTCCAGCCAGCAACGACAGAAACAATATAAACTTCCATGACGAAAGTCCAAAGCTCCGGGCATCCATAGATGTCTGAACTGAAAGAAGGCTATCCAGAAATATCAGGATTCCCATTTCAGCCATTAAATGTGTTCCAAAATATTTACTCATACCAGCCAGAACAACAATTCCAAGAACCGCCAAAAATATTCCGCAGGCAAAATCGTATTGAAAAGCAAGGCAATATAAATCTTTTGAAAAATATCCCATGAGTTTTATACTTCCATATACAATTAAAACAATTCCCGTTATAACTTGTGCATTTTGAGTTACTAATTCAGGACAAACGATACAGCAGAATCCGACCATATAAAATATAATTGAAATTAATATATTCCCATTCCTTGCTGTTTTTAGCTGTTTCAGAACAATCACCTCCCTGTAAATTTCTTGTTTACAGCAATCTTATGTCCTTTTTAGGTGTTTGTAATTAGGCAAAAGCCATCAGATATCCAAAAATAAGACATTCCTACTACATTTGCCTAAAATCTGAAATGATTGTTCCTTACAATCCATACGCTTTAAAGCGCAAAAAAATGAGTAATAATATTTTTATCTGGGTATGCAGATTTTCATGCCGACCCTCATGTTGTACGGATCTATATCCGGATTTGCCGCCATAAGAGAATTCAAAGAAATCTTGTATGATTTAGCTATTAAGTATAATGTATCCCCCTTTTTTACTGTATACAATGTACCTCTGCAGCCTGCCATATTCTCTTCCTTATTGTCATCATCACACTCGCTGCCGGGTCTTTCCGGCATATCAGGCATGACATGAGGATTGGGATTTGCCGGAGGTCTCTGTTCTTCAGGCATTTCTCCCGGTATGCACAGCTTCATACCTATCCTCAGATTGTACGGATTTCTTATGCGGTTTGCCATCATAAGATCGCATACTGAAACTCCAAACTCCTGTCCCACAGAATACAGAGTATCTCCGGCTTTTACCGTATACACCGCTGTGCAGTAACATTTCTTCTTCATATCGCTGAAATTCACCCCTCATATAATTTTCATATACTATATACTATTTGCAGTCTGTTATTTTTGTGATAAAATGTTTTGGTATTATTTAAAACCTCCATGCTTAACGCGCAGGTTTCAATATGGATTAGAGATTCAGACGAAAGGAATGATTTATTTTGAGAAGATTTATGAATCCTACCTTCTTATTCATTATATTTCTTATGGTAGGTATGAACTTTTTAAACGGGGGATTTTCAAATCCTTTAGACTGGTTAATGAACAAAATGCTGGCTTTGCCTGCCATTATCATAGGACTGTCTTTCCATGAGTTCGGTCATGCCGCAGCAGCATACAGGCTCGGCGACCCCACACCGAAATATCAGGGGCGTGTAACACTTAACCCCATGTCACACATAGATCCATTTGGCTTTTTATGCCTTATGATTGCGGGCTTCGGCTGGGGTGTACCTGTTCAGATAAATCCGGGTAACTTTAAAAAGCCAAGGCGTGACGAGCTGATAGTTGCTTCTGCAGGTGTTATCACAAATTTCCTGCTGGCAGTTGCCGCTGCCGGTATTTTAAAGCTTTTCTACACCTTTGCCGTCAATTTTATAGCTTTTTCCTATATGGGGCATGTTGTTCAGGAAATATTTATTAACATCATAATAATTAATCTTGTACTTATGGTATTTAATCTTCTGCCTATACCTCCTCTTGACGGCTTCGGTATCATAACGGAGATTTTCAACTTAAGGCAGACACGCCTGTACTATACACTTTACAACAACGGATTCCTTATCCTCATGCTGCTTATTCTGTTCAATGTTACCGATAAGGTTCTTTCACCGATTGTCGGTCTGCTTTACACAGGCATAATCGGCATATTTTTCTAACATATAGAATTTCATATTTAAACATCAAAAAACAGCGTATCATCAAGAGAATTTCTCTTGTTGTTACGCTGTTTTCATTTTTATATCAATGCTGCGTACAATATTATGTTCCGGCTAAAGCAGATCAGACAGCAGTCTTGATATAGATTCCTTAAATCTGATTATAATGCTTCGCTTCCTGTAAAGCTGCCTTGTGAGCTCATGACAATGCGCCATGTCCGTTTCAAAAATTGATTCCATTTTGTAGGCTTCTTCTTCATCAAACAGAATGGCATTTGCCTCGAAGTTAAGCTTAAAGCTTCTGACATCAAAGTTTGCCGAACCGATGGATACAACCTCACCGTCGGCTACCATGGTTTTTGCATGTAGAAAACCGTTATCGTAAATAAAAACTCTGGCACCTGAATTTATAAGCTCTCCCGCATAAGCATAGGTAGCCCAGTATACAAACATGTGATCCGGCATACACGGAATCATCAGCCGTACATCAACACCTGACTGTGCAGCCATTTTTAAAGACTCAAGTATACTTGCATCCGGTACGAAATAAGGGGTCTGGATATATATGTTCTTCTGCGCCGAAGTTATCATCTTCATGTAGGCACGCTTTATCTGGACCCTTTCACTGTCAGGTCCGCTTGAAACAATCTGTATACCTGTATTTCCAACGCTTGTCACATTGCTGTAGTATGCCTCTGAAAGAATAAGCTTTTCTTTTGATGCCACACGCCAGTCAAGTATGAATCGCGCATTTATATCCTGCACAGCACTTCCCAGAATACGAAGATGGGTATCTCGCCAGTATCCGAACTTCTTTTTCATTCCCAGATACTCTTTTGCTATATTAAATCCCCCTATATAGCCTATGCTGCCGTCAATAACAACCATTTTCCTGTGGTTTCTGTAGTTCAGACGCAGATTTATAAACTTCAGCTTCGGTGCAAAGAAAAAGGCAACTTTCCCCCCTGCGTCTTTAAGTTCACGTATGATGCGGCTTCGCTCATAAAACTGCCTGCCTCCCATGGCATCTATAAGAAGTCTTACCTCAACACCTTCTTTGGCTTTTGCTATAAGGGCATTTATGAGCTTTCTCCCTATCACATCATTTTTTATGATGAAATACTGGACATTTATGGTGCTGCGTGCAGCCTCAATGTCCTCCAGAAGCTTTGTAAACATATGATTTCCATCAGTCATAATAGTGACCTTATTGTCCTTTGTAAAAAATGACTCACCATAGACCTGGTTCAGTTTTATCAAATCCCTCCATATCTTTGAGGCTCTTGTCGGAAACTCAAACTCACCGTTATCCATTTCCTTTATCTGTTCATGAAGTGAGGTATTCATCGCCTCTTCTTCAAACCTTGTCAGCTTAAAAATCTTTTTTCGTGACAGGTTCTGTGAAAACACAAAGTAAAACACAATACCGACTATGGGCAAAAGGAACAGAATCATTATCCATGCCAGCGTTGCGGAAGGGTTTTTTCGTTCCAGAAATATGATAGTAAAGGCAATAAGCATATTCATAACAAATAAACCTGTTACGATATTAGGTACATTACCAAGAAAATCAAATCCTAAAAACAATCTCCCACCTTCTTTATCAAATCTCTAATCATCATGTCTTATGAATCCATGCTTTTCAAGCAAAGCCTGTCCTTCATCACTCAGAATCCATTTAATAAACTCCTGCTTCAGAGGAAGCTTTTCCGGCTCAGCAGCAGCTTCGCCTTCTCCTTGCCCATCCTCTGCAGTTTCGCCCTGCATTTTGTCAATTTTATCATCCACAGCACTTATTATATCTGACAAGCTCTGGGTATTCTCTTCTGTCGCAATAATCGCATATGAATAAGTAGTAAGAGGATATTTTGCAGAAGCAATATTTTTCTTGTTCGGAGCTACGCCATTGACAGGAATCATCTTTATTCCGTCTGTATTTTTCAGCTTATCAATATAGTAATAATACGAGTATCCGATTGCTCCCGAATTTTCTTCTACAGCTTTAACGATATCCTTTGTTGATTCAATCTTCATATCATCTGAGACCTTTGAGATTTCGCTTTCGCTTATTACATACTTATACATACCCGCCTGGCTTCCCGAATTTTCCGAACGCTGGAATGCCATAATAGGTTCATTTTTTCCACCCAGCTCCTTCCAGTTCGTTATAGTGCCGCAGTAAATGTTATAAAGCTGTGTTACGGTCAGGCTTTTAACAGGATTGTCCTTGCTGACAAAGAACACAAATCCGCCGTTTGCAATAGGCACAGGCTGTAAATCAACTCCCGCAAGCTCTGCCATCTTTGTTTCCTTTGCAGTAGGAAATGCAGAGAATATTACCTGATTGTCACCGTTTACCAGATTTGTATATGCCTGACTTGTTGAAGCGACAGACACCTGCTCCTTTACTTCTTTTTTGCTAAGTCCGAGGAACTCAGCCAGAGCTTCCGTGTAGAAATCCTCCATAACCGAGGTTCCGCTTATGTACAAAGTAGTATCGTCTTCAACAGGCGGCTCTTCTTCCTCTTGTGCAGGTTCTTCTTCCTCTTCAAATTCTTCTTCCTGTCCATCCTCTTCGGATTTATTCAGAAACGGTATTTTTTCTTTTATGTTTCCCACAGTTTCAGAAATCGTTTCTTTTATATGTAAATCAGGAAGATCTATCTTGGCTATAAGCTTAGGTCCGAATTTAATGCCCGCAAAAACCAGACCTGCCGCTATTGCAATCAAAATCAAAACAAGTAAAAACTTCTTCAGCTTTCTCCTGCGGTCGAGTTTTTTCTGTATAGGTGTTCTTGCGGCAAGCTCGGCCTTTTTCTGCATTTTGGCAGCACGTGCTTCAGCCTTTGCTTCACTTTTTCTTATCTTTGCGGCTGCCTTTTTTTCTTTCTTTTCTTCCTTCTTTTTCTGTTTCTTTTCCTCGGCCTGAATAAGCTTTGCTTCCTTTTTTTCCTGCTGCTTTACCTTCTTCTCGGCCTTTTTTTCCTTGTTCTTTACAGCCTGTTCCGCTTTTTTTATCTTTGCATCGGCCTTTTTTACTTTTGCATTGGCCTGCTTCTCCACCTTGGCCTTGTTTTTGACAGCTTTCTCCCTTGGTGTCAGCTTAGGCTTTTTCTGTTTTTTCTTCTTCTTTTTGGAGTTTTCTTCTCCTTCGGCATCCTTGCTCTTTTTCTTAAACATAGCTTTCCCTACTTTCTTTTCAAAGAAATAAAAGTACCTACAACACAAATACCCGTAAAGATTATGAAACAGGTATGCATCGTTCTTATCAATAACACAGGCTCCGCATCTGCCAAAGCAGCCGTACCCATGTATATACCTACAACAGCTGTAACAATTGACATACTCAGGGTATGTCCGATATTTCTCATCGTAGCAAGCAGCGATGATGCTACACCGTAATCATCCTTTTTCACACATGCCATGACAGCATTTGTATTCGGTGAAGAAAACATCGCAAAACCCGCTCCTGCCGCAACAAGCACGGATATTATGCACCACAGCTTCGTTTCCTCCGATATAAATGAAAAGAGCATAAGACATACTGCACATACTCCCATCCCTAAGGAAGCAAGCTTATACGGCGAAAATCTGTCTGACAGCTTTCCTGCGTACGGTGACAAAACAGCCTGCATAACCGGCTGCACCACAAGAATCATGCCCGCCTCCTGGGAACTGTATCCCATGACAACCTGAAGATATATGGACATCAGATAACTTATTGCAAAGGTTGCCCCATAGTTAAGCAATGCCGCAGCATTTGAAAATGTATATGCCAGATTATCCGTAAACAGCTTCAGCTTTACCACCGGATTTTCTGTTCTCAGTTCATGTCGTGCAAACATAACCATCAGACATATTCCCAAAAGAAGCATAATCTTTGCGGTCATGCCGGCTGAAAATGCTGAAATACCGTAAAGCACACAAACAATCATGCCTATATAAAGAACATTTCCAATGATATCATAAGAAACTGCTTCCGATTTGCTCTCATCCTTCGGCAGTTTCATCACTGCTATTGCAAACACCAGTATGCTTATGAGAAATGTCAGTATAAATATGGAACGCCAACCCAGATAATGATTGCACAGTCCTCCGATTACAGGTCCCGCAGAAAGGCCTATATAGGTTGAAGCCGTCGAGCACCCAAGCACATGACCCCTGCGTTCTTCCGGAAAGGCACTTATAAGTATCGCCATATTTGTACTGAAAATCATTGAAGCCCCGAAGCCCTGAACGGCTCTGGCTGCAATGATTATTTTCATGTTCCATGCAAATGCCGACGCCAGGGAGCTTAAAGCAAATATAAAGATTCCCGTAACAAGCACCTTTCTTCTCGATGTAACATCGGCAATTCTTCCAAAGGGTACGGAAAATGCCGCAGATGCCAGCATATACGCTGTTACCAGCCAGCCTACAAGTCCTGCACTTACCGCAAATTCATTTCCGATATCGGGAACCGACAGATTTAAAGCACTTCCCGTAAAAGTGGTTATAAATGCAGTCACTATGTTTACAAACAGAGTGACACGCTGTTCATTTCTTTCATTCTTGTTTTCCATGCTTATATTATGTGCCTTTTTTACGAAAAAATAAATTTTTGTTCACATGGTTCCGGCTGTTTTCAATAATTTCCGCTTACGGAACC
>JBJETA010000160.1:0-29403 GCA_051883075.1 Anaerovoracaceae bacterium | reverse complement strand
GAACTTAATAAATACATTAAAAATGTTGATTTTCCGCTGACAGGCTTTGGAAAAATCATATTGAATGAAGATAGGGCAAGGTGGTTCTGCAATGGAGGATATGTTGATAAAAAACAGGCGAAAATATTAAGACTTCCTCTGTACCATGACAGAGAAGCACATATAGAAATGCGCGAAGAATTTAAAAATGCTTACAATGTCTATAAGGCTTCAGAGGGAAAAGAAATATTTCTGGGTGTTGCTTTTTTCAATAAGGAGAAAGGAACATTCAAAGCAGATAAAGTTTTTGACAGAGGTTAGAAAGTGATTATTTTTAACAGTTTAGATGAAATAGAGAATGTTGAAAGTACCGTAGTTGCACTTGGAAACTTTGACGGAGTGCACAAGGGACATCAGGCATTAATTGAGAGAACCGTAAAAACGGCGCGGAATGAAGGCTTGAAAAGTGCAGTGTTTACTTTTGCCAACCATCCGAAGAACGTCAACGCGGGAGAACTTGTAGTAAAGAACATTCTGTATTTTGATGAAAAAGCAAAAATCATAGAAAATCTGGGAGTAGATTATTTATTCAATATCCCTTTTGATACGAATATTAAAAATATGGAGCCGGTGGATTTTATAGATAAAATCCTTATCGGGAAATTTAAAATGAAGCAGGCGTACTGCGGATTTAATTACAGGTTTGGTTATAAAGCTGCAGGAACTCCGGAAGTTCTTATGCATGAGGGTATCCGGAAGGGATTCGGAATCCACGTGCTTGAGCCTTTTAAGATAGACGGTAATCTGGTAAGCAGCACATTTATCAGAGAGCTTATTGCTGAGGGTCGCGTAGATTTGTGTGAAAAATATATGGGACATAATTATACCATAGGCGGAGAAGTGGTTGTAGGAAACAAGATAGGAAGGACGATAGGGTTTCCCACATCTAATCTTATCATTGATGAAAGCATGGTTACGCCGTCGAACGGAGTTTACGTTACTTACTGCATATATAATGGGCAGAAATATCCCAGCATTACAAATGTAGGAGTGAAGCCTACCATAGGAGAGTGTAAAAAAAATATAGAAACACATATTTTCAATTTTAACAGGGAACTCTACGGTAAAAAAATAAGGGTTGAATTTCTGGAAAAAACCAGGGATGAAAAAAAGTTTGAAAGTGTAGAGGAGCTATCGAAACAGATTACAAAGGACTGTATCATGGCGAGAGCTTACCATAGGCAGACAAAATAGCAGGAGGCTGGAAAATACGTGATTAAGTGGTTGATTTTATCTTTTGTTATATTGCTTGCGGGATTTGCGGCAAATAATAACAGGCTCAGAACTATTCTTTACGTCGACAGTAAGACGGGAAAGATGACAAAAAGAGAATTTATTTCGCATGGTGCTGAGCTGCTGAAATATGCAAAGCCAAATGAATATATGCTCGTAAGTCTTGATGTGGACAACTTTAAGTATATAAATGATATATACGGGTATGAAACAGGCAATAATGTTCTGAAGATGATATCAGAGCATCTCGACAGAATACTTCCGGGACAGCTTATGCTGACTTCCAGGGTTTCGGCGGATAATTTTGTTTTTATCGCTGCTACGGTAAACAAAGAGACTGTAATTAAAGCATTTTCCGACAATGCGATACTGGAATATGATATCAGGAGATATATAGAAGCTGATTATGATCTGGCATTCAGCCTGGGCATATATGTCATAGAAGAGCCTGCTGAAAGAATTTCCGCCATGATAGACTATGCGAATATTGCGAGAAAGTCTATTAAGGGAAAGGTAGGTAATGCCATTGCAGAATATACAAAGGAAATGAACCGTGAAGTGGAAATGAAAAGAAAGATTACTGTTTCCATGGAATCTTCTCTGAACAAGAAAGAGTTCATGACATGGATGCAGCCTAAATTTTCACTTTCATGCGGGAGCATAATAGGCGCAGAGGTTCTTGTAAGATGGAATCATCCCGAACTCGGACTTATACCACCATCGGAATTTATTCCGCTGTTTGAAGAAAACGGGTTCATTGAAAAGCTTGATTTATATATGTTTGAAAATACATGCAGGATTATTTCGGAGTGGAGGGAGTCCGGCATAACGAATATTCCCAAGGTTTCAGTAAATATGTCCAGAGTAACACTGAACAGAAAATATCTGGTTGAAACTCTTAAAAACATAGTGGATATGTACTGCCTTGAACCGGATTTGCTGGAGATAGAGATAACTGAAGGCGATTTGGAAAAAAACACTGAGAAAATTCTTGAAATTATAAGGCTCCTGAAAGATGAGGGCTTTGGTGTGTCCATTGATGATTTTGGAAGCGGATATTCTTCGTTGAGCATATTAAAGGATATGCCGGCGGATGTTCTTAAGATAGACAGAAAGTTTATATCTGATACCTGCGATACGCAAAAAGGACAGAAAATAATAAACAATGTCATAAGAATGTCCAAGGAACTGAACCTTTCGACTGTTGCCGAAGGAATAGAAACACAGGAACAGGCTGAGGCTTTAAAGAATATGGGATGTGATGTTGCTCAGGGATTTTATTTTTCAAAGCCTATGGAGGCAGGGGAATTCCATCAGGTGCTTACTATGCTTAAATGCGGATAAGGCTTACATAAATTATTGAAAATTTTAAGGTTTATTAAAAATCTACTAGACAATAAGTACAATGCTGTGGTATTATGAATTGTCAATATATAAGTACCTTTGCCTGGTCTTTCGATTCTCCGACGAAGACCCAGCAAAAGGTGAATTAAGAAAAGGAGATTATAAAAATGATTACAACAGAAAAGAAAGCGGAAATTATCAAGGAATATGCAACTAAAGAGGGAGATACAGGTTCTCCTGAAGTACAGGTTGCTATTTTAACTTACAGAATCAATGACTTAAATGAACATTTAAGAGTTCATAAGAAGGACTTCCATTCAAGAAGAGGTCTTTTAAAGATGGTTGGTCAGAGAAGAAACCTTCTTAATTACCTAAAGAGTAAGGATATTGAAAGATACAGAAGTCTTATCGCACGTTTAGGATTAAGAAAGTAATGACTGAAATACAAGCGGGGCATGAAGCTCCGCTTTTATTGTATAGGTATAACTCAGTTACAATGGGCTGTACGGCACACTACTGTGCAAATGGTAAACGAAAGTAAAATGATTAACAGGAGGTAGTTGTTAATAATGGCAAGATTTGAAGATTACAGAACATTTAGAACCGCAATAGGCGGCAGATTGCTGGAAGTTGAAATCGGAAAGGTTTGTGAGCAGGCAAACGGACAGGCATGGGTTAAGTACGGTGATACAGTTGTAAATGTTACATGCTGTGCATCAAAAGAGCCAAGACCTGACATCGATTTCTTCCCTCTGAGTGTAGATTATGAGGAGAGAATGTATGCTGCGGGAAAGATTCCGGGCGGATTTATAAAGAGAGAAGGAAGACCAAGTGAAAAGGCGATACTGAACTCAAGACTTATAGACAGACCTATCAGACCGCTTTTTCCTAAAGGATATTACAATGATGTAGTAGTTGTTGCAACAGTTATGTGTGTTGACCCTGACTGCTCACCTGAGATTGTGGGTATGCTGGGTTCATCCATCGCACTGGCAACATCGGACATTCCATGGGAAGGACCTACAGCGTCTGTTTTAATCGGTATGGTTGACGGAGAATTTATTGTAAACCCTACTCTTGAACAGAGAGAAAAATCAGAAATGCACCTTGTTGTTTCAGGAACAAAGGAAGCTATCATGATGGTTGAAGCAGGAGCAAAAGAAGTGCCTGAAGAAACTATGCTTGATGCTATCATGTTTGCCCATGAAGAAATCAAGAAGCTTGTAGATTTTATCGAAGAAATCGTTGCTGAGGTAGGCAAGCCAAAGCAGGAAGTTGAACTTTACAAGGTACCTGAAGATATAGATGCTGAAGTAAGGGCATATGCGGTAGACAAGATGAAGGCAGCAATTAAAACTGTTGATAAACTTGAGCGTCTTGATAACATGGACAAGGTTGAAGTTGAAACAAAGGAACACTTTGCTGAAATATATCCTGAAAACGGCAAGGATATAGCCTCAGTTCTGTACAATATTACAAAGGAATGCGTTCGTTCAATGATACTTGATGAAGGCATCAGACCGGACAACAGAAAGACAACAGAAATCAGACCTATATGGTGTGAAACAGGTCTGCTTCCAAGAACACACGGAACAGGTCTGTTTAAGAGAGGACAGACACAGGTTCTTTCAGTATGCACTCTTGCTCCTGCATCTGAGGCTCAGGTTATTGACGGCATAACAGAAGATACAGAAAAGAGATATATGCATCACTACAACTTCCCAGGATATTCTGTAGGTGAAGCAAAGACTTCAAGAAGTCCGGGAAGAAGAGAAATCGGACACGGCGCATTGGCAGAGAGAGCTTTGGTTCCTGTACTTCCAAGTGTTGAAGAGTTCCCTTATGCTATAAGGGTTGTATCGGAAGTACTGTCATCAAACGGTTCCACTTCTATGGGTTCAACGTGTGGTTCTTGCCTGGCTCTTATGGATGCCGGAGTTCCTATTAAAAGACCTGTTGCAGGTATTGCCATGGGTCTGATTGAAAGAGTCGAAGAAGACGGAAGCAGCAAGATTGCTATTCTTTCGGACATTCAGGGTATGGAAGACTTCCTTGGAGACATGGACTTTAAGGTAACAGGTACAGAAGTAGGCGTTACAGCAATCCAGATGGATATCAAGGTTCACGGACTTTCAAGAGAAATCCTCCAGAGAGCGTTACAGCAGGCGCATGACGGAAGAATGCACATCATGAAGGAAATGCTTGATGAAATACCTGCACCTAGAGAAGAGATGTCAAAATATGCTCCTAGAGCAATCACAATGAATATTGACCCTGATAAGACAAGAATTGTAATCGGTCCCGGCGGAAAGACTATAAACAGGATTATTGATGAAACAGGAGTTAAGATTGATATTTCTGATGATAAGCCTGGTCTGATTAATATTTACAGCCCTAACATGGAGGGAGCTGAAGCTGCAAAGAAGCAGATTGAGCTTCTTACAAAAGAAGTTGAGGTAGGAGAAACCTATGAAGGAACTGTAACAAGAATCATGAATTTCGGAGCATTCATTGAAATCCTGCCGGGTAAGGAAGGTCTTCTGCACATCTCAAAGATGGCAAAGGAAAGAGTTGAAAAGGTTGAAGATGTTATGAACATTGGCGATAAGGTTACGGTAAAGGTTACTGAGATTGACAGCCAGAACAGAATAAACCTTTCAAGAAAGGAACTTCTGTAGGAGTTATTACGCAGATATATTATCACAAAAATTACAAAAAATGATGATTTTAATAGGATAATGAGATATAATTCTTATTGTCCTATTTTATTTTTTAAAAGGATTAAAAGAAAAATATTCGGTGGAGGAAAATTATGAATATTACACATGTTAATGAAGGAAAGAAAATTACTGTAGGCATTGAGGGAAGACTTGATACTGCTACGGCGCCTGAACTGGAGAAATTCTTTGAAGGTGTCCTCGCGGGAGCGGAAGAACTTGTCATTGACTGTGAAAAACTGGAATATATTTCTTCAGCAGGGCTGCGTGTTATTCTGAAAACCCAGAAAACAATGAACGGACAGGGAGAAATGAAGCTGATACATGTAAATGAAATGATTATGGAAATCTTTGACATTACAGGTTTTGCAGATATATTAAAAATTGAGTAATTCATCATGTAGTAAAATGAAGTAATTAATAAGGAGGAAACCATATGGGTGTAACTCTGATTAGAATGACTACAGCAACAATTCTTCCGGTACTAATGGCTGCACTCTTTTATTTATCGGAGAAGAAAAAAACGCTTGGAAGCATGGAGCATAAAAGAAAGCAGCTTTTAATCGGTATATGTTTTGGAATGCTTGCTGTTATGGCTACCGAGTTCGGAATACCTGTTGACGGAGCCATGTTAAATGTTCGCAATGCTGCGCCGCTTACGGCAGGCCTGATTTTCGGGTGGCCGTCAGGTATTATTGCAGGTTTGATAGGCGGAGCCGAACGTTGGTTCTCCGATGCCGGAGATTTTACGCGTACTGCATGCTCGATAGCTACGGTTATTGCGGGACTGCTTGGCGCCAGCGTGCGTAAATTTATGATGGACAATAAAAAAGCTTCATGGTTTTACGGTCTGGCTGTAGGTGTTACTTCAGAGGTCCTCCATATGCTTTTAATATTTCTGACAAATACGGATGAGATGCAACGTGCGTTTCTGATTGTGAAAAAATGTGCCTTTCCTATGATTGCAGCAAACGGACTGTCTGTAATGTTCGCGATTATGGCAGTAGCCTTTCTTACTGAAAAAAAGAAAGTATTTTCTTTGGGACGTGAAAAAATAGCACAGACCTTTCAGCGATGGTTACTGATATGTGTATTGCTTGCGTTTGGCATAACTACGGTATTTACATATTTTATTCAGACAAATCTGGCAAAAGCAACTGCGGATTACAATATAAACATAAGCATACAGGATGTAAAAAAAGATATCCGCGATGCATCTGACAATAATTTATTAAGCATTACAAATAAGATTGCAGAGAAAGTGGACAGAAATCCGGACGGAATAAATCTGGTAAATCTTCTTGAGGAGTATGATGTAACTGAAATAAATATTGTGGATAAAAACGGAATAATCATTGACAGTACATGTCCTGAATTTATAGGCTATGATATGGGCAGCGGAGAGCAGTCGGCAGAGTTTATGCCGCTGATTACGGGAACAAAGCAGATTGTACAGGATTATGGCCCTACGACTTACGATCCGGATATTTTGCGCAAATATGCAGGGGCAGCTCTCGAAAACGGCGGTTTTGTACAGGTTGGTTATGACGCCCAGCAGTTCCAGAAAAGTATTGATAATCAGGTTGCTGATGCAGCTAAAAACCGTCATATAGGGCAGAACGGGTATGTTCTGATTTGTAATGAAGAGGGAACGATACTAAGTGACAGATATGATCATGAAAGAAAAAACATTTCCATGGCTGAAGCAAGTAATTATAAAAATCAGTCGGGGAAAGGATTTTTCGCTGAAATATATGGTGTAGAGTCATACTGCATGTTTATTGAGGCAGAAGGATACTATATCGTAGGTGTTCTTGAGAAAAGTGAAGCGTTTTTTTCGAGAGATGTTTCGGTTTATATTTTGGTATTTATGGAAACTATAGTTTTTGCAATGCTTTTTGCACATATTTATTTCCTCATAAAAAAACTTGTAGTGGAGAATATACAACAAATTAACAGTTCTCTGGGAGAAATTACAGGCGGTAACCTGGATGTGGTTGTTGATGTGCGTACAAATGAAGAGTTTGCATCTTTGTCGGATGATATAAACTCTACCGTAGTAGCACTTAAACATTATATTGATGAGGCTGCTGCAAGGATTGATAAGGAACTGGAATTTGCGAAAAAAATCCAGCATGCTACACTGCCTTCGGTATTTCCTCCTTATCCTAACAGAAAGGATTTCGACATATACGCTTCCATGGATACAGCAAAGGAAGTAGGGGGAGATTTTTATGATTTTTATCTGCTTGGAGAAAATCGGCTGGCTTTTCTTATTGCTGATGTTTCGGGAAAGGGAATTCCGGCAGCTATGTTTATGATGACTGCCAAAACACTTATAAAAGGCTTTGCGGAGGGAGGTATTGAGGTCAACGAGGTATTTACCAGAGCAAATGCAAAGCTGTGCGAGGGAAACGAAGCCGATATGTTTGTTACCGCATGGATGGGTATTCTAGATTTACAGACAGGTGTTTTGAACTATGCAAATGCGGGACATAATCCTCCTATTATAAAGCATAGGGACGGAGAGTTTGAATATCTGAAATCAAAGCCTAACTTTGTTCTGGCAGGTATGGAAGGTATAAATTATAAAAAATTTGAACTGCAGCTGGAACCCGGTGACGTAATTTTCCTTTATACTGACGGTGTTACGGAAGCCCAGAACAAGGATGAAAGTCTGTTTGGAGAAGATGCGTTGCTTGAAAGTCTTAACGAAATCAGGGATAAAGATGTGACTGAGCTGTGCAGAAAAGTAAAAGCAGATGTGGATACATTTACCGGTGAGGCGGAGCAGTTTGACGATATAACCATGCTTTGTGTAAAGTTCAACGGCATGGAAAACGGTGCATCAATAACTATGGAGCCTTCCATGGAAACAGTTCCGAAGGTTGCGGAATTTGTGGAAGAACAGCTGACAAAAGCAGAAGTTCCTGCTAAAATTTTAAATAAGCTGCTGATTGCCACAGATGAAATATATTCCAATATTGTACGCTACAGCGGTGCGGATTGTGCTAAAATACAATGCGTTGCTGATAAAGAAAAGGTAAAGCTGGTATTTTCCGACAACGGAAAGCCGTACAATCCGCTGGAAACTGAAGAACCGGATGTGACAGCATCTGCAGAAGAAAGAGGAATAGGCGGACTGGGTATTTTTATGGTGCGGAAGATGATGGATTCGGCAGATTACATGTATATGAATGAGCAGAATATACTGACTCTTATTATGAATATTTAAAGCTGTTTATTTGAACAAGTTAGCACTCAAGCTGTTAAAAAAGAGAAAGAAGGTAGATTTTATGAAGTATGAAATCATAGGGGGAGCTTTTCCGGCAGTAAACTGTTTTTTAAATCCGGGAGAAACAATGATTACGGAAAGAGGTTCAATGAGCTGGATGAGTCCGAATATGCACATGGAAACCACAAGCAACGGGGGTATCGGAAAAGCTCTCGGAAGATTCTTTGCAGGGGAAGCTTTGTTCCAAAACCGTTATACTGCGCAGGGCGGCGCAGGTGAAATAACATTTGCTTCAAGCTTTCCGGGAACCATCATGCCTGTAAACATAACTCCGGGAAATTCTGTTATAGTGCAAAAAGGAGCTTTCCTGGCAAGTGAAAGCAGTGTTGAGCTTTCGGTATATTTCCAGAAAAAACTTGGCTCAGGCTTGTTTGGCGGTGAAGGCTTTATCATGCAGAAGCTTTCGGGAAACGGCGTTGCATTTCTTGAAATAGACGGTTCTACTGTACAGAAGCAGCTTGCTCCGGGAGAATCCGTTGTAATTGATACAGGATACCTTGCCATGATGTCTGACACCTGCTCCATGGAAATAAGAACTGTACCCGGTGTTAAAAACATGCTGTTTGGCGGTGAGGGAGTATTTAATACGGTCATAACAGGTCCGGGAACAATCGTCCTGCAGACTATGCCTATTTCGGCAACTGCAGGGGCTTTGATTCCTTACCTGCCTTTAAGTGATAAATAAATACTGATAAAAATGAATTTTTGGTGAAAAAAAGTACCCATTGTTGAATGGGTGCTTTTTTTATGTTAAAATACAGGGTGGATTGCCCTCGGCTAACCGGGAAACCGTAGGAGGGACATATAAACATAGCAAGGCAAGAGAGGAATTTGAAAAGTGGATAAATTACAGGAAAAATTGAAATATATACTGAATATATGTAAAGAATGGTGCATAGACCTTTTCGATCATTTCAGAACGGTTTATGGTATTGCCGGTTTTGTGGTGTTGGCATTGGTTGCAGCTAAATACATAGTTTTTTATAATCTGATGTCGGTAAAATCGAGTTTTGTGTTGGTTTGCATTGTTTCATACCTGCTGACATATTATTTGTTTGCATCGTTCAGAAACAAATATATACCGGCTGTTATATATTTAATACTTTCTGTACTGATGTTTGCAGATGTTACTTACTGCAGCTTCTTTAATAAGTATCTGTCGATAGCTATGATTGGTTCAGCTGGCATGCTGGGGGACATTACAGAGAGCATAAAAGAAGTTTTGAGACCTATCAATTTCTTTATGATGCTTGATGCTGTTGCAATATTTGCAGTTATTTTTCTTGCAGGAAAAAGAGGCAAAAGAAATGATGATGAAGATAAAAATGAGCAGGATAAAGATTTAAAAAAAAAGCAGGAAACTCTGACAGAGAGAATTAAGTCCATAAAGTTTGAGAAAACACCGGCTACAGAAGAGGGAAAGCCAAGAGATATACTTGCGGAGCTTGATGCCATGGCTCTTGAAGAGGAAAAAGAAATGACAGAGGTTGCGGATATTGACCTCGACATGCAGAAAAAGCCTTCTTCAGCAAGACGTGTTGCAAGGAAGCAGAAGGAAAGAAAAAAGAAGCAGAGGGAACTAAAGAACTTTTGCGTGGATATAAACAAGGTTATTCCTCTGTGCATGATTGCTGTGCTGGTTTTTGCCGGCAGCTTTTCTCCTTTCGTGCAGTCGGTATCAAAGCAGGAATTTTTTACATATCATGTCGGAGATGTTGTAACAGAGGCATTTGGATTGTCAGGTAAAAAGTATATAAAAGAATTTGAAGATACTTATATGACGGAAAAAGACGGTCCGTTGTTCGGAGTAGGAAAGGACAGGAATCTTGTTGTAATACAGATTGAATCTTTCCAGAACTTCCTGATAGGACGAGAATACAATGGTCAGGAAATCACACCTTTTCTTAACAGCCTGATTGAAAATGACAGTGTATATTTTGATAATTATTTCCAGCAGGTCGGAACGGGAAATACTTCCGATGCTGAGTTTGCGACAAACAACTCAATCATGGGCTCAATTGAATCCTTTACGTATCAGTTATATGAAAACAATTATTTCAGAGGCCTTCCATGGCTTCTGAAGGAGCAGGGCTATGAGACGGCAGTGTTGCACGCACATGAAAGCAGGGATTTCTGGAACAGGCAGGATATATATCCTAATCTCGGTTTTGACCATTACTACGGCGGACTTATAGGAGATACTGCAAGACCGGGAGGAAACTTCTATATGACGGAATGGATGGGTTGGGGACTTACTGACTCCGAATTTTATCCTCAGGCTATGGGGTACATAAAGGAGCTTAAGGAACCGTTCTACAGCTTTATCATAACACTGTCGAACCATCATCCTTATGAAATGCTTGAAAAATACAGTTTTATAGATTTAAAGCCGGAAGATGAGGGCACTCTGGCAGGAAATTATATAAACAGCGCGGCATATACGGATTATGCCCTGTCACAGCTGTTTGAACTGTTTAAAAAAGAGGGACTGTATGAAAATACGGTTTTTGCCCTTTACGGTGACCATATGGGGCTTTCGGCGGACGAAGAAACAGATAAGGTAATGAAAAGAATTCTGGGACATGATTATGATTGGGATGACAGAATGAATATACCTCTTATTATTCATATACCGGATGCTGATGGTGATGTGAGCGGTGTAAATCATAATTACGGCGGTCAGATGGACTTCCTGCCTACGATAGCTTATATCATGGGACTTGAAAGCCTGGATACTGTTTATCTGGGACACAATCTGTTCACTTATGAAGACGGTGTTGTTGCAGAGCATGCCTATATGCCTTACGGCTCCTTCTTTACTAAAGGCTACGGATTTGAAATGTCGAGGGACGGAGTGTTTAAAAACGGAAGGGTATGGAACAGGGAAACAAGAGAAGAAGCAGATACCGATGGATTTTATGATGCATATATGAGGTCAAGGGAAATTTCGGATACATCAGTTTATATACTTCAAAATGACATTTTGAGAAAGGTATATGAAGAGGGAAAAAGCAGAGAAGAGGTATTTGAATGATGAAGGCAAAAGTGCTTAAGCACACTGCTGTTATCCTTGCCGTATTGTTTCTTGTTGTAAATCCTTTTAACAGCGGCTGTATAGCTTCGATTACGGGTCAGGAGTTTTTTACATATCATATCAAGGATATTATTGATTATGCGGGAGGCGGCACTGACACTGATGATGACAGCTGGTATTTAGCTTCCGGAACATATGAAACCCAGAAGGAAGGAAAGCTTTTCGGCATAGCCGAAGGAAGAAATGTTGTTTTCATACAGATGGAGTCCTTTCAGAACATGATGATAGGCGCAGATTATTACGGTCAGGAAATCACCCCTTTTCTGAACGGCTTCATTGAAGATGAAAGCACTATATATTTTGACAATTTTTACAGCCAGATAGGAGGCGGAAATACCTCGGATGCAGAGCTTGCGGCAAATAATTCGCTGTTCGGGGCGATAGAGAGTTATTCTTATCAGCTGTTTGAGGACAATTATTTTAAAGGACTTCCGTGGCTTCTGAAGGAGAAGGGATATTCTACCTCAGTAATGCACGGTTTCCGCAAGGATTTCTGGAACAGGGAAAACATATATCCGAATCTGGGCATAGACACTTTTTACGGGGATGAGGACTTTGAAAATGACAATATCAAGGGAATAGGCGCAGGCAATATAACAGGCATAAGTGACAGTGCTTTTTTTGAACAGGCGGTTGAAAAAATGAAGCAGCTGAAAGAACCGTATTACAATATGCTTATAACACTGTCTACCCACAATCCTTTCGGGCTTCCGCCTGAACTCAGTGAGCTTAAGCTGAAGGCGGAGGACAGGAACCTTGTGGGGAGATATTACGATTCCATACATTATGCAGATAAATGTCTGGGAGAGTTCTTCGAAAAAATGAAAGAAGAAGGCTTATATGAGAATTCGGTATTTGTTATGTACGGTGACCATTTCGGACTGTCAAAGGCAGATCCAAATGTCGATAAGCTGGTCAGCAGATGGCTCGGACATGAATATACCTATGACAATATGGCAAATGTGCCCCTTATGATACATATACCCGGAGAAAAGGTAAACAGAACTGTAAGCATCTCGGGAGGACAGGTGGATATACTTCCTACTGTGGCGTATCTGCTGGGCTTTGAAAGCTTGGACACTCTGTATCTGGGACAGAATCTGCTGACTGCGGAGGAGGGCTTCGCGCCTGTTCAGATACATATGCTGAAAGGCTCCTTTATCAAAGATGATATAGTATTTGAGATGTCCCGTGACGGTGTCTTTGACAACAGCCGCGCATGGAACAGAAAAACCCTGGAGCCGGTGGAAATAGAAGGTCTTGAAGAAGATTATCTGAGGGCAAAGGAAAAGATAGATTTGTCGCATTTTTATCTGTACAACGATGTACTGAAGTATGCTGTCAGAGATGGGCTTGACAAAGAGCAGATTGCCGCAAAGCTTAAAAAAGAGGAGCTCCCGGACAAGCTGAAGTTTATATACATAGCAGGCAATGATGAGAAAGGCGTAGAAAAACTTGCTGATTATCTTGAAAAAAATCCGAAAAAATATGTCATGGTATCGTCAGATGATCTTATAGCGGTATTTAACATATTCAGTGATAAGTATTCGGGAATCAGCGGAGATGAAGTCGGCGGCATTAAGGATATAGATGAAGAACAGAATAAAAGCTTTGAAAATATGAGAAAGAGAATAGTGCCGCTTATGCAGAACACAAATAATTATTCAAAGCTTGAATATATGGGCTATGATAATATATTGTTCATGCCTGATTTCAGCAGACAGACTATAGAGGAAATAAAAAAATTTGTTGAAACCAATAAGCCGTGCGGAATGCTTATGGATATTGAACAGGGTTACTGGCAGGATGAGTTTGCGAAGGAAATAGGAATAAAGAAAGTTTACGCTTATTCAGCGGACGGTATCAGCCCGTTTGAAAGGATAAGAATAAAAGCAGACGGAATATATGGTACCGCAGAATGGTAAACGGCAAAATAAATACATAAATAGATAACAAACACCTGTCGGAGTCTTATGAATGGTTTATAAGACTCCGACAGGTGTTTTGTGTTACAGAATATTTTTCGGGCTAGTCCATGGAACGGATAACCAGAAGCTCTCCTTTTTCTACAGATATGCGGCACGGAGCCTCAAGCAGTTCGTTGCTGGTGCCAAGAGGAAAATGATTTGTAAGAACTGCATTTTCCAGAGACCATTTCGCATTTTCAACATTTACTCCCGTGCAGCTTTCGGAAAAGCTGATTAGTGAAAAGGTTTCACCGGGTTTGCCGTGCAGCGTTATTTCGGAATTTTTCAGAACAGTTATTTTATTTTTTTTGTCAAGCATGTATATTTCCAAACCGCTGAAGCTGTCGGCAGCCCATGCTATGCTCTGGAGGTTTGCCAGGGTATGGTCAAGCCTGCCGCCCATGCCGCCGACTATGCAGATGTGCTTAAAGCCGCGGTTTACAGCTTCCTGAATACAGACATGCGTATCGGTGTAGTCCTTTTCAACAGGCAGCCGCATAATCTCAGTATCTGTTTTTTTCGATGTGCTGCTTCCGCTGCCGGGCAGCAGGGAGGCATCCTTAAGGGAATCAAAATCACCTATGATAAGGTCCGGAAAAATTTCCTCCTGCAAAGCCCAGAAATAACCGTTATCGGCACAAATAACACAGTCATAATCGTCTATATTGACTATTTCTTTTATCCTGCCTTCAATGTATGCTGTGATGATGATACAGCTTTTTCTCTTTTCCATAAATATCTCCGTTAAAAAAATATGAATTTATTTTACCATAAAAAGAAAGATTAAGAAATATTAATAAAGAATTTGAAACCTTCATTGGTTGTAATGTATATAAAAATAATATATAATGTAAAAAATAAGCAGAAATTTATATTTGCAACAGTTATAAAAGAAGGAGTGGATTAGTTATGTATAACAGAGTTGTTGAAAGCAGTAAAAACATCAGAACGCTGGCAAGAGAGTCTTTGAAGGGAAAATGGATGACAGCAATTCTTGCAACTATAGTTTATGTTATTGCGTTGATGCTTCCTGCAGCTATTATAAATGTTCTTTTTGGGGGAGAAGATCACGCTTCATCGTTGTCAGGTCTTTATACCTTCCTCGTAACAGGACCGTTTACAATGGGATATTCCATGTTTATCCTGAATCTGTTCAGAAGAAAAGAAGCAAATATTGGACAGATTTTCTATGGCTTTGAAAAATTCTTTAAGGTTATGGGTTTGTACATTGTAATGTGCATTTTTATAACTTTGTGGACATTACTGTTTATCATACCGGGCATTATCGCAGCATACAGATACAGTCAGGCGTTCTTTATTTTAATTGACCATCCTGAGTATGGCATTATGCAGTGCCTGGCAGAAAGTAAGGCTATGATGACAGGAAACAAAGGAAAGCTTTTCTGCCTTGAACTTAGCTTTATAGGCTGGATGATTCTGTCGGCAATACCTGCAGGAATTATATCTTTTATTTTTGAACACTCTTCTGCTGCAGTTGTAGAACTTGCCGCTTTGGTTGGTGAATTCTTTATGGCACCTGTTATAGTTTACCTGACAGTTGCAACGGCAGGATTTTACGATATGGCAAACGGAAAGCTGAGAACAGGAGTTATAGATGTAGAGCCTCTGCAGACAGAAGAATCACAGACAGAAGCACCACAAACAGAAGAAGAGCAGCAGGAAAAGTAAAAACAAAACTGTTGACATGAGCGTTATGCAGATGTAGAATATGTCTGTAAATTAAATATTGAAAACAAACAAAATTTTCAGGGCGGGGTGAAATTCCCCACCGGTGGTAAAGCCCACGAGCCGCAAGGCTGATTCGGTGAGATTCCGAAGCCGACGGTATAGTCCGGATGGAAGAAAATCAGCAAGACTTTTGTTTTGCGTTTGTGAGTTATTGCAGTGCTTACAGCGTTGCATGCGTATTATGATTATTAAGTCCTGAGATATTTATATCTCAGGATTTTTTTTTATAAAAACCGTATGCATATGGTAAGCGCACCATGTATGATTGTATTTCAGACATTGTATTTCGCAATGTTAAATATATACACATGCCGGAGCTCCCTGAAGATTTTCTTCAGGGAGTTTTTTGTAAAGGGGTGATAAATTTGAAAAAAGATGATGAATATATGAAGCTTGCGCTGGAGCTTGCGGAAAAAGGCAGAGGAATGACAAATCCTAATCCCATGGTAGGGGCGGTCATTGTGAAGGACGGTGAAATCATAGGCAGAGGTTTCCATGAAAAATGCGGTGAACTGCATGCTGAAAGAAATGCATTTCTTGACTGTGAAAAGAAGGGGAACAACGCAGAGGGTGCCGTTATGTATGTCACGCTTGAACCCTGCTGTCATTACGGGAAAACACCGCCCTGTACTGAGGCAATCATTGCTAATGGCATAAAAAAGGTTGTAGTAGGGGCAAAAGATACAAATCCTCTTGTAGGAGGAAAGGGAATCAGGATACTGCAGGAAGCAGGCATTGAAGTGGAGTATGGAGTAATGGAAAAGGAATGCAGGGAACTGAACCGGATTTTTTTTCATTACATGGAGAAAAAGATGCCTTATGTGGCAATGAAATATGCCATGACCTCAGACGGTAAGATTGCGGCATATACAGGCAAATCAAAGTGGATAACAGGCGATGAGGCAAGAAAGCATGTGCACAGGTGCAGAAGTGAATATATGGGCATCATGGTGGGTATAGGAACGGTTTTAAAAGATGATCCCATGCTCAATGTGAGGTTGGACGATGGAGAGTACAGAAATCCTGTGAGAATCATTTGCGATTCGGATTTGAATATTCCACTGGATTCGAAGCTTGTAAAAACTGCGGGAAAAATACGCACAATCATCGGGTTTTGTAAAAAACAGGACGAAAATGTACGGTGTGAAGAAAAAATACGTAAATATGAAGCATTGAAGGCTGCCGGATGCGAGCTGGTAGAGAACGGTGAAAAGGAAGGTCATATAGATTTGAAGGAATTTATGGAAAAACTGGGGCAGATGGGCATAGACAGCATATTGCTTGAAGGTGGAGGAACTTTGAACTATGCAGCATTAAAAGAAAATCTGGTGGACTATATTTACTGCTATGTGGCTCCCAAAATACTGGGAGGAAAGGATGCTTTAACTCCTGTTGAAGGAAAAGGCGCTGAGGACCCCGGGAATGCAGTAATTTTGAAAATTCAAAGGACTGCAATGCTGGGAGAAGACTTGCTTATAGAACAGAAAGTAATAAAGGCATGAATATAAGGATAAAAGGAAATCATTGGGAGGTGAAACAGTGTTTACGGGCATAATCGAAGAAATAGGAACTGTAAAGTCAGTTGAAAAAGGCAGAACCTCATCAAGACTAAAGATTAAGGGACGGCGGATATTTGAAGACATGCATATGGGGGACAGCATTGCGGTAAACGGCGTATGTCTGACGGTGTGCAGCTTTGGAGCAGACTGGTTCGAAGCGGATGTAATGCATGAAACACTTAACAGGACGGCATTGGGCGGTTTAACCATAGGCAGCGAAGTAAATATGGAGAGGGCTATGAAAGCCGATGGCAGATTCGGAGGACATATAGTTTCGGGACATATAGACGGTGTGGGAGTTATACGCAGCAAAAAAAATGACGGCATAGCGGTATGGGTGAATATTGAAACCAATGCGTCAGTTTTGAAATATATAGTGGAAAAGGGTTCAATAGCCATAGACGGCATAAGTCTGACGGTGGCAAGGGTACACGAAACCGGATTTGAGGTTTCACTGATTCCTCATACAGGAGAAAATACAACACTTTTGAAAAAAAGTGCAGGAGATAAAGTGAATCTGGAGAATGATATCATCGGAAAATATGTAGAACGTCTGATGAACCGTCAGGAAAATGAAAAGAAAAACGAAAGACAGGGAATAACGGCTGAATTCCTTATGGAAAACGGATTTTAGAGGAGGCATAAAAATGTTTAGATTTAATACGGTAGAAGAAGCGCTTGAAGCACTGAGACAGGGAAAAATGATACTGGTTACAGATGATGAAAACAGGGAGAATGAAGGAGATTTGATTTGCGCGGCTGAATTTGCGACAACCGAAAACGTAAATTTCATGGCAACGTATGGCAAAGGTCTTATATGCATGCCCATGACTGGTGAGCTTGCCGAGAAGCTGGGACTGCAGCAGATGGTAACAAGGAACACGGATAATCACGAGACTGCGTTTACAGTTTCAATTGATCATGTGGATACAACTACGGGAATCTCAGCAGCGGAGCGTTCGGTTACGGCTATGAGAGCGGTAGCTGACGGTGCAGGACCTGAAGAATTCAGAAGACCGGGTCATATGTTTCCGCTGGTGGCAAAGGAGCACGGCGTTCTTGAAAGAGAGGGACATACGGAAGCGACCGTTGATCTGGTAAAGCTTGCCGGCCTTAAAGAGTGTGGCCTGTGCTGTGAAATCATGGGAGATGACGGCAATATGATGAGAACTCCTCAGCTTATTGAATTTGCGGAAAAGCATGGGCTTGTGTTCATAACTATTGAAGCACTGAAGGAATACAGAAAAAAGCATGAAACACTGGTTGAAAGAGTAGTGGAAGCTGTGCTCCCAACAAAATTCGGGGTATTTGATGTGTATGGGTATGTTAATAAAATAAACGGGGAGCATCACATAGCACTGATAAAAGGTCTGGAAAAAAGCAGTGAGCCGGTGCTGTGCAGGATACATTCAGAGTGTCTGACCGGTGATGCGCTGGGCTCGATAAAGTGTGACTGCGGTGAACAGTATGAGGCTGCCATGAGAATGATTGAAAAAGAAGGCAGAGGCGTAATGCTTTATATGAGGCAGGAAGGCAGAGGCATAGGTCTTATAAACAAGCTTAAAGCATATGCACTGCAGGATAAGGGGATGGATACGGTTGAAGCCAATCTTGCCCTTGGATTTGAAGAGGATCTGAGGGATTACTCCATTGCGGCAGGCATACTTAAGGATCTGGGTGTCGGCAATGTCAGATTAATGACAAACAATCCTGATAAAATCAATCAGCTTGAAAAGTACGGAATAAAAATTGAAGAGAGGGTTCCGATTGAAATAGAGGCAAATCCTTACGATATATTCTACTTAAAAACAAAGCAGGAAAAGATGGGACATCTGGTGAATTATTGTTAGTATAAAAATGGAAAGGAGAAGCAGACCGGCAGGGTCTGCAATAAGACAGATGAAAGTATATGAAGGAAAATTGGTTGCACAGGGTGCAAAAATAGGTATAGTCGCAGCAAGATTCAATGAGTTTATAGTATCAAAGCTTCTTTCGGGAGCAGTGGACGGACTGACAAGACATGATGTAAAAGAAGATGATATAGAGGTTGCATGGGTGCCGGGAGCATTTGAGATACCTCTTGCGGCAGGCAAAATGGCTAAGTCAGGTAAATATGATGCGGTTATTTGCCTGGGAGCTGTTATAAGGGGAGCTACAAGCCATTATGATTACGTGTGCAACGAGGTTTCAAAGGGAGTCGCACATGTAGGCCTTGAGAGCGGAATCCCTGTTCTGTTCGGTGTGGTAACTACTGAAAATATAGAACAGGCTATTGAGCGCGCAGGCACTAAAGCAGGAAACAAAGGTTATGATTGTGCACTGAGTGCAATTGAAATGATTAATTTGCTAAAACAATTTTAATAAAAGGAACATTTGAACCGCCCTTTGCATATTATGACTAGGTAATAATTTGAAAGGGGCGGTTTTTTGTGGCTATTGACAGGCATTTTTTCCCGGGGAACAACACTGTGGAGGGTTTTTATTCATATTACAGCTACATACTGGGGCAGAGAGAGGCAAACAGGATTTTCTGCATAAAGGGCGGACCGGGAGTCGGAAAATCCACATTTATGAGAAATATAGGGGAGTATTATCTGGAAAAAGGAGAGGATGTGGATTTCCTGCATTGCTCATCTGATCCGGAATCACTTGACGGAGTGGTTCTAAAGGAGAGAAAAACGGCGATTATTGATGCTACAAGCCCTCATGTAGTGGACCCTGTCAATCCGGGAGCTGTGGATGAAATCATACATCTTGGACAATACTGGGATGAGAAGGGTATAAGGGTAAATAAAAATTCGGTGATAGAAACAAATGAATGCATTAAGAAGTTCTTTATGTATGCTTACAATTATTTCGGTGCGGCGGGGAAGGTATATGACAATCTTGCTTCTATATATGACTCGGCCATGGAATATGCGGAAATATATAAGCTTACGGCACACATAGTGGGTAAAGAACTTGCCCATAAGGAAATATGCATGACGCCGGGAGGTGTAAAAAAGTTTTTTGCAAGTGCTTTTACACCGTTCGGGATGATGAACAAGCTGAATACACTGCTGGAAGGATATGAAAGCATTTATCTTATTAACAGTCCTGTGGGCACTTCGGCTTCAAGTCTTCTGGAGATTTTTGCGGAAAGCGCCATGTACAGGGGATTTGATGTTGAAGAATACTTTTGTTCCATGAAGCCGGGAAACAAAATGGAGCACCTGCTGGTGCCGGAAACCGGCATAGCGTTCATTACCGTGAACAGATACCATGACATGGAGCCGTGGGAAGCGGCTGAGGCAGCGGGAGAAGCTGAGATTTCACTGATTGATCTGAATGAAATGATTGATATGACAAAGCTGGAAAGTATGAGGGAATTTATAAGACAAAACGAAAAATATATGGAAGAACTTATAGAATGCGGACTCGAATATCTTAAGCTGGCGAAAGAAAAACACGATTATCTGGAAGGATTTTATATACCCAATATGGACTTTAAAAAAATAGAAGAATTGAGGCATGAAATTATTGCTAAAATAGGCGTATAGGGATTATAATTAAGGGTAAAGTTTTTTTAAAGGAGAACGAAAGATGAGCGATAAATTTATTCCTCTTTTATTTGCAGGGGATATTAATGTATATAGTGTAGCAAGAGCTTTTCATGAGCAGTATGGAATCAAACCGTTTGTATACGGAAAGTTCAGCACAGGTCCTTGCTACAAAAGCAAGATAATGAACTACAATGCAAATCCGAAGGCAGACGTGCAGGAAACCTTTCTTGAACTTGTTCTCGGATTTGCGGAAAAGCACAGTGATAAAAAAATTCTTTTAATCGGCTGCGGAGACAGCTATGTGCAGCTTATCAGTCAGAATAAGGACAACTTCCCTGAAAATGTCATAGCTCCGTATATTTCAATTGACATGATGAATGACCTGATTCACAAGGAGAAGTTTTACAGGATGTGTGAAGAGGTGGGTGTTGATTATCCGGCAACTTTTGTGCACAGGAAGGACATGGAGCATGACTTTGTGCTTCCTTTTGACGGACCGTTCATTATCAAGCCTTCAAACGGTATTGAATACTGGAGACATCCTTTTGCAACACAGAAAAAGGTGTATAAGGCAGATACAAGAGAAGAACTGGATTCTATCTTAGATGATATATACGGCGCAGGCTATGATGACTCTGTCATCATTCAGGACTTCATCCCGGGAGATGATACTTACATGCGTGTTCTGACAAACTATTCGGACAAGCACGGAAAGGTAAAGATGATGTGTCTGGGTCATGTACTTCTTGAAGAGCATACACCTCATGGCATAGGAAATCATGCGGTTATCATAACTGAGCACAATGAAACCGTTGAGGCGCAGTTTAAGCAGCTTCTGGAAAGCATGAATTATGTGGGCTTTTCCAACTTTGATATTAAGTTTGACACAAGGGACGGAAAGTACAAGGTGTTTGAAATAAACACAAGACAGGGAAGAAGCAACTTCTATGTTACAGGAGCGGGAGCAAATGTAGCGAAGTTTCTTGTTGAAGATTATATTGAGGACAAGCCAATCGAAGAACATATCGTAAAGGACAGACATTTATGGCTTGTAGTTCCTAAAAAGGTCGCTTTCACTTATATAAAGCCTGAGGAGTACAGAAAAGAAATGAGAGAACTGTTTGCTTCGGGTGAATGGGTAAATCCTCTGTTTTATGCACCCGATAACGGATTTATAAGAAAGCTGAAGCTTATGAAATCACAGCTTGGACATTTCGTCAAGTTTAAAAAATATTTGGGAAAATAACTTCGGAGGAAGACATACCGGATGATAGAAAAAGGACAGAAAGTTTTGGGAGTTATAGGCGGCATGGGGCCTCTGGCAACACAGCTGTTCTATAAGATGATAATAGATAAGACAGACGCACACTGCGATCAGGAGCATCTGAACATGATTATTCTGAATCATGCAAGTATGCCGGACAGGACGACGGCTATAAAAAACGGTGAGGTAGAAGAGCTTTACAATAAGCTCTGGCATGATGCCAAGCTTCTGGAGGCAGGAGGGGCAGACTATATTGCCATTCCGTGCAATACTTCACACCTTCTGGTGGACAGGCTTCAGAAAAACCTGAAAGTGCCTATCATCAATATGATTAAGGAAACGGCGTTATCTGTTTACTGCAGATATGGAGACAACTTCAAAATAGGCATATGGGCAACTGACGGAACCATACAGATGGAACTGTATCAGAAGGAATGCAAAGCACTGGGCATTACCCCGGTCATACCTACTCCGGAAAGCCAGAAAAAAGTAATGAAAATCATCTATGACGGCATAAAGGATGGGAATCCCATAGATATGCAGGATTTTTATGATGTTGAAAAGGAAATGGAGGCAGAGGGCTGCAAATGCGTGCTTATGGCATGCACGGAGCTTTCATGCTTCAAGGAAATGAACAATCTTTCCGATTATTATGTGGACGCCATGGAGGTGCTTGCCGAAAGGTCAATCATCTTATGCGGAAAGGCATTGAAACAGTTGAGGTAACGATATGGCAGAGAAAATCGAAAATCTTAAAACATATGCGGAGCTTTTAAAAGAAAAAGAGGTTTTAAAGGAAACCTCCATAAAAGAAAAAGACGAAGATATTAAAATAAAGTATATTTCTTACAACTCACGGGACATAAAATTCGGTACGCTTTTTATATGCAAGGGAGTGCATTTTTCCGTAGAATATCTGAAAAGTGCCGTAAAAGAAGGCGCATGTGCGTATGTCAGTGAAACAAAGTATGATTTGTCGGATATAGAAGGCGGGGAAGATATACCGTATATACTTGTAAACGATATGAGAAAGGCAATGGCGTATATTGCGGATATGTATTACGACCATATCTGGAACAGGCTGTCGCTGATAGGGTTTACAGGTACAAAGGGAAAATCAACAACCACATACTTTATGCGTTCAATACTGGATGAGTATCTGAAGGACATGCGAAGACCGAGAAGCGCTGTTCTCTCAGGCATAGACAATTATGACGGTGTTATTGAGGAGGAATCGCATCTCACTACACCTGAAACCCTTGATTTGTACAGACATTTCAACAATGCTGTAAACAGCGGCATAGAATATCTCACTATGGAGGTTTCAAGTCAGGCACTCAAGTATCACAGAACTCTGGGAGTACAGTATGAGGTGGGATGCTTTCTGAATATAGGAGAGGATCACATCAGTGATGCGGAGCATAAGGACTTTGAAGATTACTTCAGCTCCAAGCTCCGTCTGTTTAAGCAGTGCAATACGGCATGTGTAAATCTGGACAGTGATAATGTCCAGAGGGTTCTTGATGCGGCGAAGGACTGTGAAAAGCTGATTACCTTCGGAACAGAGCCGGAACAAAAAGACGTGGGACTGCCTGCAAACAATAAAGCTTCCGTGTGGGGTTATGATATAAAAACACAGGGAAACAGCATATCCTTCAGGGCAAAGTGCGACAGCTTTGATGAAGAATTCAGACTGTCCATACCGGGAGTATTCAATGTCTCAAATGCCCTTGCAGCCATAGCTGTGAGCTATGCTCTGAATATTCCGCTGAAGAACATAAAGGACGGACTAAAAAAGGCAAAGGTAAGCGGACGTATGGAGGTTTATACGAACAAAACAAAGGACTTATTTGTAATAGTCGACTATGCCCACAACAAGATGAGCTTTGAATCGCTGTTTGCATCCATGCGAAAAGAATTTCCGGACAAGAAGATTTCGATAGTATTCGGATGTCCCGGCAAAAAAGCTCTTGCGAGAAGAAGAGAGCTGGGAGATTTGGCAGGCAGGTATTCTGACCATGTGTTTATTACAGAAGAGGATGCGGGTGAAGAGCCTCTTATGAAAATATGCGAGGAAATCGCAGACCATGTTCAGAAGCACAGATGTGACTGCACCATCATACCTGACAGAAAGGAAGCTATCAGACAGGCGATTGCCGAGGCTGACAGAAACACGATAGTTCTTGTAACGGGAAAGGGACGTGAGACAAGACAGAAGAGAGGTACAAAGTATATAGATACACCTTCTGACGTTGAGTATGTACAGGAGTTTTTAAAGGATAAATAACATTTCCGAAACGGAGCAGACGATAGATGAAAGACAGATTTTTTGCTTTGATAAAGAATGAAACGGTATTTGTTATAGCGGGGCTGGCGGCGATGCTGTCAGCCTTTTTTGTACCGGTTTCTTCTGCGTATATAGAATATATAGATTTTAAGGTGATAGCACTTCTTTTCTGCCTTATGGCAGTTGTGGCGGGACTTAGAAATATCGGAACCTTTGAGGTTCTGTCACAGAAGCTTTTAAGACTTGGGAAAAGCGTAAGATTTATATCGCTGATACTTGTGATTCTCTGCTTTTTTACGGCAATGTTTGTCACAAATGATGTGGCACTTCTTACAATGGTGCCGTTTACCTTTGCGGTTCTGGACTTCCTGAGTGAAAAAAGAATTATATTTATAATCGTTATGGAAACGGCAGCAGCAAATCTAGGCAGCATGCTCACTCCGGTGGGCAATCCCCAGAACCTTTACCTGTTTTCATATTTTGGCTTGAATGCGGCGGAGTTTGTCAGGATAACATTTCCTGTAACTCTTCTGAGCCTGATTCTGATAACCGCTGTGACGCTGTGCATAAAAGGACAGAAGCTCAGCATAGTATTTGATGTCAGGGCAGAGATTTCGAGCAGGAGCAGGCTTATTGTTTATTTAACACTGTTTTTACTGTGCCTTTGTACTGTGACAGGTATTCTGGACTACAGGATAATGTTCATTTCTGTGATTGCTGCAATAGTGCTTACTGATATAAAAAGATTGAAGGAAGTAGACTACTTTCTGCTCATGACCTTTGTATTTTTCTTTGTATTTGTGGGAAATATAGCACAGATAGAGCCGGTAAGGGAAGCAGTTTCCGGGTTCATACAGGGAAGGGAGCTGGCCGCATCGGTACTTTTATCACAGCTTATAAGCAATGTGCCTGCGGCAGTCATGCTGTCCTCCTTTACGGAAGATTACAGGAGCCTGATTTTAGGTACTGATATAGGAGGGCTCGGAACTCTGATTGCTTCTCTGGCAAGCCTTATTTCCTTTAAGCTTTATGCACAGAGAGCTGCGGCTGATAAAAAACTTTACATGCTGGTATTTACCGCAGTAAACGTGTTATTTCTGGCAATTCTGATGATTGCTGCAGGATTCCTCATATGATAATGAAAAGCTTTTGAAAAAATAAACGGAAAGTTGAAAAACGGGAAGGAGCTACTTATGGAAAAGCATGAGGCTGAAAAGCTTTTGGAAGCGCAGAAAGCTTATTTTGATACGAATGCAACAAGAAGCCTGAAATTCAGGACGGAACAGCTGAAAAAACTGAAAAAAGCCATAAAAAATCATGAAAAACAGCTTTTAAAGGCCATGGAAAAGGACCTGGGCAAAAATGCACATGAAGCATATATGACAGAAGTAGGATTTTTGTACAGCAGCATTTCCCATACAATAAAAAATCTGCCGAAGTGGATGAAAAACGAAAAAAAGAAAACGCCTCTTTATATGTTTCCTTCAAGAAGCTATGTCAAAAACGAACCATATGGATCGGTGCTTATACTGGGGGCATACAATTATCCGCTGCAGCTTGTCATGGAGCCATTGATAGGTGCCATGGCGGCGGGAAATACAGCCGTGGTAAAAACGCCGGAAGGCGCTCCGAACACAGCAACCGAAGTAAAAAATATGATGGATGAGGCTTTTGACGAGAAATATGTAGCATGTGTAAACGGAGATGCTTATGCGGCTGCCAATCTTGTGGAAGCCGGCTTTGACTATATATTTTTTACGGGCAGTGCGGCTACCGGCTCAAAGATTATGGAAGCAGCGGCAAAAAAACTTACGCCCGTTACTCTGGAGCTGGGAGGAAAAAGTCCGGTCATAGTTGACAGGACTGCAAATCTCAAAGAGGCTGCCAGAAGGATAGCATGGGGAAAATACCTGAACGCAGGGCAGACCTGTGTAGCACCGGATTATGTTCTTGCTGATAAAGAGGTTATGGAAAATCTGATTTGTCATATGCAGAAGATGATAAGAAAGTATTACGGGAAAAATCCGCAGAAAAGCAGGGATTTCGGGCGCATAGCAAACGACAGGGAGTTTGGAAAGCTGGCGGAGATGATCTCGGAAGCAAAGGAAATGGTGGTGACGGGAGGAGTACTGGAAGCATCTGAAAAGTATGTGTCTCCTACAATAATTAAATTTGAAGATATGGAAACTGCGGTAAAATATAAGGTTATGCAGGAAGAAATCTTCGGACCGGTCCTGCCGGTGATTCCATTCGGGGATATAAGGCAGGCACAGGAGTTTATAAAGAAGGGCGAAAAACCTCTGGCTCTGTATATTTTTTCAAAGAACAGAAAGCTGCAGAAAGAAATAATTGAAAACATATCCTCGGGAAATACATGCATAAATGATACAATTATGCATATTGCAAATCCTTTTCTGCCTTTTGGAGGAGTGGGGAAATCGGGCATTGGGGCATATCACGGACATTACAGCTTCAAGACATTCTCACACGCAAAGGGAGTGGTAAAAAAGCCTTCAGGCATTGGAAATCCTTTGATTTTGCCGCCTTACAGCAAAAGGAAAGGTGCACTTGTTAAAAAATTCTTAAAATAATAATAATTTTGTGAAGCATTTTGAAGCTTTTTGAATAACCTCTGTATAATCATACTGTAAGTAATGAGGGAGGCATTACAATCTCACTAATCAACCCTAAGACTAAAATGATAAAAAGATACAAAAAATGAAAAATGATAAATGATAAAGTTTTTGCAGAATTAAAAGTATAGGCGTATGGTTAGGAGGAAACAGTATGAATTTAATTGACCTTACAAACTCGATAAACGGTTACCTTTGGGGAATAGTAATGATTCTGCTCTGCCTGGGCGTTGGTCTTCTGTTCACCCTGAGCCTTAGATTTTTCCAGGTTCGTCTTATAAAGGACATGGTTAAAAATCTTCTGGGCGGTAAAAGTTCACAGCAGGGTATCTCATCTTTCCAGGGCTTTGCAATGGCTCTTGGCGGACGTATAGGAGTAGGTAATATTGCAGGGGTAGCAACAGCTATCTGCTTCGGAGGTCCGGGAGCTGTGTTCTGGATGTGGGTTTATGCATTTTTAGGTGCAGGTTCGGCTTTTGCGGAATCAACTCTTGCACAGGTGTGGAAAGAAGAAATCAACGGTGAGTACAGGGGCGGTCCTGCGTACTACATTGAAAAGGGAACAGGCATAAAGGCTTTGGCGGTATTGTTTGCAATCGCGGGTCTTATAGCGAATGCCTTGACAGGACCTACTATTCAGGCATTTAATGTAGCAGAATCCGTAAACAATGCGTTCGGAATTCCTGCTCTTGCAACAGGCTGCGTTGTTGCTGCATTATTTGCGTTTGTTATATTCGGCGGTATGAAGAGAATCGGTTCCGTTGCGGAAAAGATTGTTCCTGTTATGGCAGGCTTGTACATCCTTCTTATGCTTATTGTTCTGGTTGTAAACTTTAAGAATGTACCTGCTATGTTCGGTCTTATCTTCACATCAGCATTCAATATGAACGCAGTGTTCGGAGCAATCTGGGGACAGACAATCATGTGGGGCGTAAAGAGAGGCGTATACTCAAGTGAAGCCGGTATGGGTTCAGGATCACAGGCTTCTGCTGCAGCTGAAGTTTCACATCCTGTAAAGCAGGGACTGGCACAGTCGTTTTCAGTTTATGTGGATACACTTTTCATCTGCACAGCAACAGCTCTTATGATTTTATCAACAGGCATGTACAATGTGGCAGGCGCTGAAGAAGGAACATTTATCATTGAGAATCTTCCGGGAGTAGCTGCGGGAACAGGATATACACAGGCTGCAATAGACACTCTGGTACCCGGTCTGGGCTCGGCATTTCTGGCTGTAGCAATATTCTTCTTTGCCTTTACAACAATTTTATCTTTTGGTTTTTACGCAGATTCAAATATGGCATATTTATTTAAGAACAGCAAAAATCTGAACGGACTGCAGGTAGTGATAAAGCTGATTCTTATCGTAATGATTGTATTTGGAAGCGTTAAGAGTTCAACACTGGCATGGAACATGGCAGACATAGGTGTAGGTCTGTGTGCATGGATTAACCTGCTTGCGCTTATTCTTCTTGTTAAGCCTGTTCTGAAGCTGATGAAGGACTATGAATATCAGAAAAAACTGGGACTGGATCCTGTGTTCCAGCCTGAAATGTGCGGAATAAACAACGCACCGCTTTGGGATAAGATAGCATCCCAGAAATACGGGGAGCTTCTTGAGAAAAAGAGAAAAGTCATGGGGGAAAATAAGTAATATCGACGTGGTGCAGAATTTCTGTACCACGATTTTTCTGTTTGACATAAATGTAATTTATTTGAGAAAATGTATTAGAAAGGAAATTCTTTCCATGAGCAATTTTACCAAGATTATGATAACGGCCGTCAGCGTATCCATAGGCTCGCAGATATATATAAATGTTTTTTTTGACGATTTTATCATAGCCTTTGCCGTTATTATATTCGGAGTGTTCCTTCATCTTTTCCGGGGAATAAACCCCATCAACATGGCTATTGTAACCGGATTATGTTCACCGTTTTTCCGGTTCTTCATGCTTGGGACAAACAGCGGCGACTGGCAGAAGGCTGCCGGAGCGGCACTTCCGGATATAGTTTTTTATTTTGTGTTTGGAATAATATACTTTTTTATATATTATAAAAGCGAAAAAAACAATTATACACGGTTCTGGCTTTCACTTGCGGTCTGTGATGCCGTTGCAAACATAGCCGAGCTTATATTTATGAATGGCATTACTTATATAAGTGCGGTAAATGTGGGAGCACTGTTCATTATCGGAGTCATGAGGGCGAGCTTTACACTTGCGGTTGTACTTTGCATAGATACATATAAGTCGCTTCTGGCAAAGGAAGAGCATGAGGAAAGATATAAAAAACTCATGGTAATGACCTCAACCTTTGACAGTGAAGTATATTCCATGAAAAAAGGGATTGCTGAAATCGAAGATGTAATGAAAAAAGCCTTTGATTTGTATAAAAGAGCTGAAAATGAAAATCTTTCAAAGGATATACAGAATATAACCCTGGACATAGCCAAGGATGTACATGAAATAAAAAAAGGATACATCAGAGTCATAAAAGGACTGGAAGACAATTTCCTCACAGAGCTTAAGGTCTCAAGCATTGACATAAAGGACCTTGTAAATATATTGGAAGCGGATATAAAGGACATTATACATTACCAGGAAAAAAACATAGAACTGAATGTTAAGATACATGAAAATTTTGTTGTAAAAGAGCATTATCTGCTGATGTCAGTTTTGAG
>JBJETA010000159.1:0-29703 GCA_051883075.1 Anaerovoracaceae bacterium | reverse complement strand
CGTTGATAGTAGTAAATCTTGTTGCAAAGGGAATAGCAAGACCAATCAGAAATATTGCGGATGCTGCTGAAAAGATGTCGGCAGGAGATTTGTCTGCAGACATAGAATATGATAAAAATGATGAAGTCGGACAGCTGACAGCGGCCATGAAACAGCTTACGGATACGCTGAGAATGATTATAGCCGATGAGGGCGATATACTTGGAAGCATGGCACAGGGCAACTTCGATGTAAAGATGGACATGGAAAGATATCTGGGAGATTTCAAGGAGATTCTGGTACCTATTGAGCAGATAAAAGCAAATCTGAGTGAAACTCTTATGGAGATAAACAATACTTCAGAGGATGTGGCAGCAGGTGCAAGACATGTATCGGAGGATGCCGGAAGCCTGGCAAACGGTGTAAATCTTCAGACGGAGCAGATACAGAAGCTTTCTGAAAACATAGTCCAGATTTCAGATAAGCTGGAAGGAAATACTGAAAAAACAAATATTGCAAAGGAATCAGCCGTTGAAGTTTCAGATCTTGTAAAGAAAGGAAACGACAATATGCTTGAACTGATGGATGCAGTAGGAGAAATCGGTTCAGCCTCCCAGGAAATCGAGAAGATTATAAAAACCATAGAAGATATTGCTTTCCAGACCAATATACTTGCATTGAATGCTTCGGTTGAAGCGGCAAGAGCAGGTGAAGCCGGAAAGGGCTTTGCAGTAGTTGCTGATGAAGTAAGAAATCTTGCAGCGAAAAGTGCAGAGGCGGCTAAAGGAACAAATATCCTTATAGGAAATTCCGTACAGGCTGTGGAAAAGGGAAAGGCATTAACACAGAAAGCTGCCGAATCCCTTGAGAACATCGTAAAGAGCACATATAGGACAGAGACCCTTATAGAAGAGATTTCTGAAGCTTCTGAGGAGCAGAAGGACTTTGTTGCAGAGCTTCTGAATGTCGTGGAAAACATAGAAAACGTTGTACAGGAGAACTCTTCAGCTGCAAACCAGAGCGCACAGGTAAGCAGTGAACTGCTTGAACAGGCAAATAAGCTGAGAAATCTTGTAAACAGATTCAACTTTGGAAACAGATAAATATAAGGCGCAGTTTTGAAGGCAGTCTCATACGAGGCTGCCTTTGATAATTTATGTTTAAGTTTACAATCTTTTATATTTAAATTATAATAGAAAAGATACGAAGCTTTTTGCTTCTGTATTTATGATGGAAAACAAGCGATATAAATATAATACAGAATTAATGAAATGAGGAGGAAGTATGGATTCATACCAGAAGCATATAAGAAATTTCAGCATTATAGCGCATATTGACCATGGCAAATCCACACTGGCAGACAGAATCATAGAGAAAACAGGCCTTGTGGCTCACAGAGATATGAAGGAACAGTTTCTGGACAACATGGATTTGGAACGTGAAAGAGGCATCACAATCAAACTGCAGACTACAAGGCTGAACTATAAGGCAAAGGACGGACAGGAGTATGTTTTTAATCTTATAGATACTCCGGGACATGTTGACTTTACCTATGAGGTTTCAAGAAGCCTTGCCGCATGTGAGGGTGCTGTTCTTATAGTGGATGCAACTCAGGGCGTTGAGGCGCAGACACTTGCAAACGTTTATCTTGCTCTTGATGAAAATCTTGAAATAATACCGACTTTAAATAAAATAGACCTTGCCAGTGCACGGCCGGAGGAGGTAAAGCTGGAGATTGAGGATATTATAGGCATCGAAGCAGAAAATGCACCTCTTGTTTCAGCCAAGGAAGGTATAGGCATTGAGGATCTTCTTGAAGCTATCGTTGAACAGGTTCCCGCTCCTTCCGGAAATGTTGACGGAAAGCTGAAGGCACTGATATTTGATTCAATTTATGATAACTATAAAGGAGTTATTATCTATACGCGTATTTTTGACGGCAGGGTTAAAAAGGGCGATATTATCCGTATGATGAATACAAAGACAAAGTACGAAGTAACTGAAGTCGGAGTATGTTCGCCGGGTCCTGTCCCATGCAAGGAGCTCAGAGCGGGAGAAGTAGGCTATATCTGTGCAAGCATAAAGCAGGTTGCCGATGCAAGAGTAGGTGATACAATTACTCTTGATAATGACCCGACGGAAGAACCGCTGCCCGGATATAAAAAGGTGCAGTCAATGGTTTACTGCGGTATCTATCCTGCAGAAGGCGAAAAGTATGAAAATGTCAAAGATGCCCTTGAAAAGCTTCAGGTAAATGATGCGGCATTTAATTTTGAGGCTGAAACCTCACAGGCACTCGGATTCGGATTCCGCTGCGGTTTCCTGGGGCTTCTGCATATGGAAATCATTGTTGAAAGACTTGAAAGAGAATTTAATCTTGGGGTCATTACCACATCTCCGAGTGTAATATATAAAGTTGTGTTGAACAACGGGGAAGTCCAGATGATCCAGAACCCGTCAAATCTGCCGAAACCGACAGAAATTGACCATATTGAAGAGCCGGTTGTGAAAGCTGATATCATGATTCCAAAGGAATATGTGGGGGCTATCATGGAGCTCTGTCAGGACAGACGGGGAAAGATGATTCATATGGAATATATCACGGAGCAGAGAGTGCAGCTTCACTATGAAATGCCTCTAAATGAAGTTATCTATGACTTTTTTGATGCACTGAAATCAAAGACGAGAGGCTATGGTTCACTTGATTATGAGTTCATCAGATACGAGCCTTCAAAGGTTGTAAAGCTGGATGTACTTCTGAACAAGGAGCTGGTCGATGCATTTTCTATGATTGTACATGAAAGCAAGGCATATGCAAGAGGAAAGTTCGTGTGTGAAAAGCTTAAGGAAATCATACCTATGCATCAGTTTGAAGTGCCTATTCAGGCGGCTATAGGACAGAAGGTTATCGCAAGAGAAACTGTCAGAGCATATAGAAAGGACGTAATAGCAAAATGCTACGGCGGCGATATCTCGCGTAAGAAGAAGCTTCTTGAAAAGCAGAAGGAAGGCAAGAAGAGAATGCGACAGTTCGGAACCGTTGAGGTACCGCAGGAGGCATTTACGGCCGTTTTGAAATATGACGATAATAAATAAAAAATAGATTTTCAACAGAGTAGATAGAAAGTCTGCTCTGTTTTTATGTTATAATATAAAATAGTGTAGAGCAAATATTTGCAATTTCTAAATCAATGAAAACAATTTGCAATTTGCGAAATTTTGGGAGGCAAAAATGACAGAGTTATTAGCTCCGGCGGGTAATATGGAAGCTTTAAAAGCAGCAATCTCTAACGGCTGTGATGCGGTATATCTGGGAATGAAAAAATTCGGTGCCCGGGCATATTCTTCTAACTTTGATATAGAAGAACTGGAAGAAGCCGTAGCATATGCACATCTCAGAGATGTTAAAGTTTATGTAACAATGAATACAATTGTCTTTGAAGATGAAATTGAAGATATGAAAGCCCAGCTTCAAAGAATGAATGAAATAGGCGTAGACGGCGTCATCGTACAGGATTTAGCCGTATTTAATTATATAGTAAGAAACTTTGTTGATATGGAAGCCCATTGCTCAACCCAGATGGGGATAGATGATGTGGAAGGAACTTTGCTATGCAAAGAACTGGGTTCCAAAAGAGTTGTTTTGGCACGTGAAACAGACATTGACAAAGTAAAAGAAATAAAAAGAGCGGCGGATATTCCTTTGGAAATCTTTGTACATGGGGCATTGTGTGTATCTTACTCAGGAAACTGCCTCATGTCGGGACTGATTGGATACAGGAGCGGTAACCGGGGAAGATGTGTTGGGTCATGCCGTAAGCTTTACGAGCTGATTGACAGCACAACAGGTACCTCTCTGGGGAAAAATTACCTTTTGTCAACAAAGGATTTAAACACAATTGACTATATAGACGAGCTGAAAGAAATCGATTCCCTGAAGATAGAGGGAAGAATGAAAGAACCGGCCTATGTTGCAAATGTTGTGGCTCAATACAGAATGGCGCTGGATGGCAGGGCAAATGAAGAGGACAAGGAAAATCTAAATAAAACCTTTAACAGAACTTATACGAAAGGATATTTATTTAATGAAGAACCTAAGGACATTACCAATATCCGGAGACCTAACAATTTCGGTTATGAAATAGGTAAGGTTACAGGCTCTTTTAAGGGAATGTATGAAATAACTCTTAAAAGCGTTCTGAACCAGAATGACATCATAAGAATAGACCACGACAATGAAGATGTTAATCTGTCAGTAGTAAGACTGTATGACAGAGACGGAAATCTGATTAATAAATCAGATAACGTATGCTATATCAAAATTAAGGAAAAGCTTGCAGTCGGAGATAAAGTATATAAAACAAAGGATTATCTGTACTACAAAGAACTGGAAAACATGCTGGATCGGGAATACAGACGTTTTGACCTGAGTGTTAAGGTTTATGCATACCCTGATGCAAAGCTTGTTGCAGATGCAGAAGGTCTGGGTTGTCATTATCTATACGAAAGTGAAGAAGTTTTAAGTGAGGCAATCAATAATCCTACAACAAAAGAGCAGATAGTAAAACAGTTCTCAAAGCTTAATGAGACAATATTTACTCTCAAAGACTTAGAGTTTGAAGAATATAATGCATTTATTCCGGTTAAGATGCTAAACAACGCGAGAAGAGCCATTGTACAAGGCCTGTACGAAGCCAGGATTAACAGCAAGGAAAGAAGAATAAAAGAGCCGGAAGCAAGGGAAAAGATAGCTTTTGCACCTCAGAAGCCGTACATTACCGCGGCTGTAACAACTAAGGAGCAGTATGATGCATGTGTGAAATGCGGCATAAAAGAGGTTTATTTTGATAACATTATAAGAAGAAACCAGAACACATATAAGGAAAAAGAAGGACAGCTGTTGATAGGAGGCTATGGCGGAATCTACAGATACAGGAAAACGAATCCGTTTGTTACGGACTATTCACTAAACGTGGTTAATGCTGAAAGCTGTTATGAGCTGCATAGCTTGGGTGCCGAAAGAGTTACATTGTCTTATGAGCTGAATAAAAAGCAGATAAAGGATCTGGTTGACGCATACTATGAGGAAAATGAAGGATATCCTGCACTGGAAATGATTGTATACGGACGAGCACCTTTGCTGTTCACAAAATACTGCCCTCTTAAAAAGATGGACCAGTGCGGTGTCTGCAAAACAAAATCCTATGAAATAAGGGACGAATACGGCACCTTCCCTGTTATTTCCCACGATGACTGTACAACCACCATCCTTAATGGCAAAATACTGAACCTCTTGGATGAAATGCCGTCTATAGAGGGTGTTGAGGCCTTCAGACTGAACTTTACGATTGAATCACCGGATGAAGTTGTCAGAGTTGTTGGTAATGCCCGGAAAAAACTGAATGGTTTGTTAAATAAAACTCTTTTCAATCAGGAAACTGATACGAGAGGACATTTCAATAAAGAGATAATATAAAAGAAGAGAAGAATAGAAGCGAGGACAAGAAAAATGATTCAGGTAGAAAAACTGTCTTATGGTTTTCCTGCGAAAGATTTATATAAGGATATTTCATTTACGCTTGAGAATGGTCAGCACTGTGCTCTTATAGGCAGCAACGGAACGGGAAAATCAACCCTTGCCGATATGCTTATTCATCCGGAAGAATATCTGTACGACGGAAAGATTATCAGGGATGAGGCCTGCAGGACAGGGTATGCAAGCCAGTTCAGCATCAGGGATAAGACGCAGGAATGTACGGTTTTTGAGTATCTCAGTGAGAGGTTTTTAGAAAATCAGCAGAAAATCGCTGATGTTTGTGAAGAGATGGCAGTAGCTGAAGATATGGAAGCGGCTTTTGAAAAATATCAGGCTCTTTTGGATTTAAATGAAGCAATGGATGGAGACAATTACGAAAGCAATATCCAGAAACAGTTGTATGTGGCAGGTATGCGGGAGCTTGAAAAAACCAGGCTGTCGCAGATTAGCGGCGGAGAGTATAAAATACTCCAGATTATGAAGGAAATGCTGTTGGCACCCAATCTTCTGGTGCTGGATGAGCCGGATGTGTTTCTTGATTTCGGAAACCTGAACAGCCTTTGCCGTCTGATAAACGGATATAAAGGGACTCTGCTGGTAATCACCCATAACAGATATCTGCTGAATCACTGCTTTAACAAGATTCTGCATCTGGAGAACGGAGAACTTCAGGAATATGACGGTAACTATACAGAATACAGATGTGCTGTTTTAAGAGAGAAGTTAAAGCTTAAGATTCAGAGCATTGAGGAACAGGAAGAAATTGAACGTACTCAGGAAATGGTTGACATCTTGCGCAGGAGGGCAACTCTGATGGTAAATCCTGTTATCGGAAGTGCTGTAAATGCGAAACAGTCCCAGCTGGACCGCCTGCGTGCAAGACAGATAAAGGCTCCTTTTATTGAAGTGCGTGAGCCTGAAATCGTATTGCCGGAGGTATCAGAAACCAACATGGAAGATGTACAGGCAGAAGAAGCAGAAACGACAGTTAAAGAAACTACAGAAAAAAAGATAGTTTTAAGCCTTGATAACTATCAGATTTCATTTGATAAAAAGCTGTTGGAAAAAGTAAGCTTTGAACTGCTTGCAGGAGAAAAAGTGGCTATAGTCGGAGCAAACGGTACGGGAAAGACGACTTTGATACGAGATATTTTAAAGAACAGCAACCCTGCTATCCATATTGATGAAAATACAAGTTATGCGTGTCTGTCACAGCTACAGGGCTCAGATATTGATGAGAATATGACTGTGTACCGGGTTATGCTGGATGCAGGATTTGAGACAAAGGAAAGCATCAGAAAATACCTGACAAAATATTGTCTGGAGGCTGATGTTTTAGAACAGAAGATAGGAGAACTGTCAGGCGGAGAGCAGATTCTGCTTCAGATTGCTTTGCTTGGCTGTTCAGATGCAGAATTTCTGATTATGGATGAGCCGACAAGTCATCTTGATATTTATGCTCAGACGGCTTTGGAAAAAGCGATTGCTGAATATAAAGGTACTGTGCTTATGGTAAGCCATGATTTTTATCTGGTGGCTGACTGCGCGGATTATGTGCTTCTTGTAGAAGATAATACGGTCAGACGTATGCGCGCAAGGACATTCCGCAAGATGGTATATGATAAATACTTTGATTCTGAGTACCTGGAAACAGACAGGAAAAAGCAGGAGCTTGAAGCAAACATTACACAGGCTTTTAAGAAGAACGATTTTGCGGCAGTTGAAAAGCTCTGCGGACAGCTGGAGGAACTCAGCACAAAATAAAAATTGAGGGGGAAGAGATTTATGAAGAAGAAAAAGTTATTAAAGGGGCTTGTTTTACTTATGCTTCTTGTTACAGGTATGGCAATCTGCGGCTGTACCGGCGGAGACAACGGAGCTGGAGGACTTGGTGCTGACAACGGAAGTACAGGACCTGGCAGTGACAATAAAAGCTATGGTGTGGATTACAGCAGCTGCAGTGATTTTGCCGATATCCAGTGGACAAGGGAAACAGAGGCGGATACTGAATATATAAGCTTTTCTTCTGATGGGGGATTCAGCTATTACTGTGCCTGCGGCAATCCTGTCAATGATTCGGATTTATGTGATGGCTATACCTATGATGAGGAAACAAAAACCATTAAGCTTGAAGCATCTGAAAAAACGGATTCAATGGTAACTGAAATCAAAATAATAAACTGCGATGAAGACAGTATTGAGCTTGATTTCGGCGGGGATGTAAGGAGCTTTGTAAGGGTAGATTAGCAGCGCTGCTTTGTTTCCGGTGTAAAGTGCATGAGAGGAGAAAATTATGAAAGTAAACGAAAAAGCAGTATGTATCATATGGCTGGCATGCGCGGTTATCTGGATTGCACTAGCTGTTGCCCAGTTTGCGGGAGAAAAGAAAGCCGATATTATTATGATAATATTGGCTTGTCTGTGTCTGATGAACTTTGTTATATCATTGAAGAAGATAAAAGCAAATAAATAAAACAGAAAAGGTCCGAGGCTATGAAAGATGAAAAATTAGGCATTTATGTACATATACCGTTTTGTATAAGGAAGTGTTTGTACTGTGATTTTCTGTCATTTTCAGGCTGTGATGAAGAGGCTTTTAGAAATTATGCGGATGCACTGAAAAATGAAATTGCATTTTACGGACATCAACTGAAGGCACAAAATCCGGAGACTGTACAGGTTGACAGTATTTTTATCGGTGGCGGTACGCCTACCATGATTCCGGCAGAACTTATCGGCTCGGTAATGTCCGCAATCAGAGAAGAATTTGAACTTACGGAAGATGCAGAGATAACCATTGAAAGCAATCCTAAAACATTGTCTGCCGAAAAGCTGAAGGCTTACAAAAATGCGGGCATTAACAGGTTAAGCATGGGTGTGCAGTCCCTTGATGACGGAGTTCTGAAAAAACTGGGAAGAGTTCACGGACAGGAAGATGCACATGAGGCATTTGAACTCGCAAGAGCCTGCGGGTTTGAAAATATAAATATTGACTTGATGTTTGCTGTACCGGGACAGAATGTGGATATCTGGAAAAGAACACTTGATGAAGCGGTTTCCATGTCACCGGAGCATATTTCTTTTTACAGTCTGCAGCTTGAAGAGGGCACAGAGTTTTTCAGAATGTTTGAAAAGGGAGAATTGCCTATGCTGTCAGACGAGGCGGACAGAGAGATGTATCATTATGCTTTGAAAAGGCTTAAAGACGCAGGATATGGACATTACGAGATTTCAAACTGTGCAAAGTCGGGAAGGGAATGCAGGCATAACCTGAAATACTGGTCCCTTGAGAACTATCTGGGTGTGGGACTTGGGGCGCATTCTTATATCGACGGGCACAGGTTCAGCAATAAAACAGATTTGCAGGAGTATATCAGCAGCCTGGAAAACAGAACTTTGGAAAAAGAAAATGTGCAGTGGATTGGGTGGCAGCATAAAAATTCCCAATGGGATGACATCTCGGATTATGTAATCACAGCTATGAGGCGTATGAAGGGAATCAGATTACGGGAGTTCGAGGAACGGTTTGGCAGACAGTTTTTTGACGTATATCCGGAACAGAAAAAGCTTGTTGAGATGTGGGAGCAGCAGGGATTCATAAGTGTTTCGGAAGACAGAATAAAATTTACTGTTGCAGGTGTAGATGTATCAAACAGCATATTGTCAGAGTTTGTGTAAGTGTTGAGTTAAAACCCGGGTCAATAACAAATTTTTCTTGTATGATTTTATATGATGTGGTAGAATAAATTTACTAAGAATTGATATTAAAGGCATGGATGTGTCAAAATTGAAAAAACCAGAGTGGCCGCTCTGGTTTTTTCTTTAGGCTAGTTGTCTTCTTTCATCCCCTTTCTGTTGCCAGTATAGGGAAAGACAACATAGTAATTATAACATTATAAATATAAAATAACAACAAATATGTAAAAATATGTAAAAAGAAAGGCGGAATTATGAAAAAATACATAATGGCACTGGATCAGGGAACTACAAGCTCCAGATGCATCTTGTATGATAAAAAAGGCGAAATAGTAAGTGTAGCCCAAAAAGAATTTACCCAGATTTATCCTCATGCGGGCTGGGTGGAGCATGATGCCATGGAAATCTGGTCAACACAGATAGGCGTGGCACAAGAGGCACTGTATAAGATAAATGCCACATATGAAAACATTGAGGCAATCGGTATAACAAATCAGAGAGAGACAACAGTCGTATGGGATAAAAATACAGGACTGCCAGTTTACAATGCAATTGTGTGGCAGTGCAGAAGAACTGCGGAGTTTTGTGACGAACTGAAAGCAAAGGGTATGTCTGATAAGTTCAGGGAAAAAACAGGACTTTTAATAGATGCATACTTTTCAGGCACAAAGCTGAGATGGATTCTCGATAATGTCCAAGGGGCAAGAGAAAAAGCAGAAAAAGGCGAACTGCTTTTCGGAACTATTGAAACATGGCTGATTTGGAAGCTTACCAAAGGTCAGGTACATGTTACCGATTATTCAAATGCTTCAAGAACTATGCTTTTCAATATACATACTTTAGAGTGGGACAAAGAAATACTTGAAATATTGGACATTCCCGAGAACATGCTGCCTAAGCCTATGCCGTCAAGCTGTATTTACGGAGAAACAGACCCGACTATATTCGGCGGTGCGGTAAAAATTGCGGGAGCGGCAGGCGACCAGCAGGCAGCGCTTTTCGGACAGACCTGCTTCAGCGAAGGAGAAGTAAAAAATACTTACGGAACGGGCTGCTTCATGCTGATGAATACGGGAGAAAAGCCTGTGGAATCAAAGAACGGACTGTTGACTACCATTGCATGGGGTCTTGACGGAAAGGTCAATTATGCTCTGGAGGGCTCAATCTTCGTTGCAGGAGCCGCTATACAGTGGCTGCGTGATGAACTGGGACTGGTGACTTCTTCGCCTGAATCAGAGGAAATGGCGGCTTCTGTGGCAGATTCAAACGGAGTATACGTTGTTCCTGCGTTTGTAGGCATGGGGGCTCCGTATTGGAATCCGTATGCAAGAGGCGCGGTTTTCGGCATTACAAGAGGTGCAAACCGCAGTCATCTGGTAAGGGCAACTTTGGAATCCCTGGCATATCAGACTACAGACCTTTTAACTGCCATGGAAGAGGACTCAGGTATCAGGCTTACTTCATTAAAGGTTGACGGCGGTGCAAGCGCAAATAACCTTCTTATGCAGATTCAGGCTGACCTGCTTGATACAGAGGTGAAAAGACCAAAGTGCATCGAAACAACTTCACTTGGAGCCGCATATCTGGCAGGACTTGCCACAGGCTACTGGGAGAGCAAAGAAGATGTAGTTGAAAACTGGCAGATTGACAGAACCTTTGAGCCTCATATAAAAGAAGACGAAAGAAGTGAAAGACTTAAAGGCTGGAGAAGAGCTGTAAAGGCCGCACTTGCGTGGGCAGAAGAGCAATAAATCATTGCCTGCCGCAAAATGCAGTATTTTTAGTAGGCAAAATGTCGATTTTATGGTAAAATATACGAAAATTTAGCAATTAATGACGGTAGGTGATTTTATGGCGGGAGAAAGAAATTATTTGTTTGATACCTTCAGAGGACTTCTGATATGGTCTATTCCTCTTTCACATTTTACAAGAGTAGGCGGGCATTTTTCACAGGATTCCCTGAGCGGTATCATATATATTACAATAAATGTATTTGTAATGCAGGCTTTTATGTTCCTTTCGGGATATTTTTCAAAGAAGCCTGACAGAGCTAGGGAAACAGCATTTAAGACCTTCATGCTTCCTTATCTGTTGTTTACACTTGTATTTTACTTTTTCAGATACTGGTACTTCGGACATGCAAATCTGGACTTTTTAAAGCCGCCTTTTGCATTGTGGTTCCTGTTCTCGGTGTTCTTTTACAGATATTTTCTGAAGGATCTGATTAAAATTAAGCATCTGTTTGCATTGAGTATAGTTATTTATCTGATTGCGGGCAGTATACCGGGTCTTGATACCGATTACTTTGCTCTGGGAAGAACTATTTCATATTTCCCATTCTTCTTATTGGGATATTACTGTTCTAAGGAAAGACTGGAAAGCTTCCAGAAGCTTAAGATGTGGCAGACACTTCTGTTGGGTGCAGGCCTGCTTGGAGTTTCGTGTGTACTTGCGTTCTGCGTTGATGTACCTGTAGGCTTCTATTTATTGAAAACCACAGCTGCTGATGTGGGCATAGAATGGTATGTTGACCTGGCTATGAGGGCATTAATCCTTGTTATATCAACCTTATGGATTATATTTATGTTCAATTTCCTTCCAAGAACAAAGAATTATCTTACTTACCTGGGAATGAACACTATGCCTGTTTATATCTTCCACTTGTTTGTAAGATATTTTGTAAAGGAAAACGGTTTTCCATGCCCTAACTGGACAGTTTACTATTTATGCATATTCGGACTTGCATCACTTTGTGCAATAGGCTTCTCAGCACCGCCTATAGCAAAGCTCTATGATAAAATACTGGATCTCCTTTATGAAGGATGGGTTAAGCTTAAAAAGCTGGTGCTCTATGATGAAGCACCTCCGGCTGTCAAATAACAAAAAATCCCGCAGGGACTGTAAAAGGTCATTGCGGGATTTTTTATGTGTAAGTTCTGACATATTAATATATGTAGAAAATAAAATAAAAAATTTTTTCAAGAAGTGTTGACATTACGCTTAGAGAGTGGTACATTATGTTTGTGGTTAGCACTCGGGTCTAGTGAGTGCTAACAAAGAAAAAGATGAAAGGCGGAGGAAAAGGCATGGATTTAAATGAAAGAAAGCTGAAAATACTGCAGGCCATTATCGGTGACTTCATACAGACAGGTGAACCGGTAGGTTCCAGAACCCTTTCAAAAAAATATGAGTTAGGTGTGAGTCCTGCAACCATACGAAATGAGATGTCGGATCTGGAAGATATGGGTTTCCTGACACATCCTCATGCTTCGGCAGGAAGAGTTCCTTCTGATAAAGCGTACAGACTGTATGTAGATGATCTGATGAAGAAAAAGGAACTTACGGCACAGGAAAAAAGAGCCATAGCTTCAAAACTGCACGGAAGCATAACAGAGTTTGAAAAGACTATACAGCATGCGGCAAGCCTGCTTTCTGAGATAACAAATCTTACATCGTTTGCCATGACTCCGACAAAGGAAAGTGACAAGCTGAAATATGTTTCAGTACTTCCTGTTGACGAGGACACAGTGGTTCTGATGATTGTTGCAGAAAGCGGAAAGGTTTCAAACACGGCGCTTAAGTTAAGAATGCCTTATACAAAGGAAAGTCTGGAGCTCCTTTCAAAGTCCATGACTTACAATTTCAGAGGCAAGACTATAAGCGAAGCCTTGAAAGTGGACATTATCAAGAACTTTGAAACTGATATAGAGGCTATGAGTTCACTGGCTGAAAACATTATGCCGAACTTTATGAAGACTTTGGAGAGTATGCTGGATGTAAATCTTTATATGGATGGTCTGACAAATATTTTCTCTATTCCTGAATACAATAATCTGGATAGAGCAAAGATGTTTTTAGAAATACTGGATAAAAAAGAAGATTTTACTAAGACGCTTATAAACAGAGATGACGGTGTGATTATTACAATCGGAAATGAAAATGCCGATGATATGATGCAGAACTGCAGTCTGATTACTGCAACTTACCACATAGACGGAAAGCTGGTGGGCAAAATAGGTGTTATAGGACCTACAAGAATGAAATATGACGAGGTAACTTCTGTTATCGAGTATGTCACCGAAAATCTGAGCAATACTTTTAAACTTACGGGAGGTATCGATGACGATGACGAATAACGAAAACAACATTGCAGCGGAGCAGGCTGAAGAAATCAAAGCAGAGGCGGCTGCCGAAGCGGAAGAAAAAGAAACCTGTGAAGCTGAAGAAAAAACAGAAAACGAAGAAACGGGAAATGCGGAAAACCCGGAGGAAACTGCCGATACTGAAAAGGAAGAAGCGGCGGAAGACGAAGAACTGAATACAAAGTATCTCCGGTTGATGGCTGATTTCCAGAACTATAAAAGAAGAACAGAAAAAGAAAAAAGTGACATTTATGCATATGCCAACGAAAAGCTTGTTGGTGAACTGCTTAATGTAATAGACAGCTTTGAAAGAGCACTGCAGCACGGAGAGTGCGATGACAGCTTTGTTCAGGGCATGAGCAACATCTTTAAGATGTTAAAGGGTGTATTGGAAAAGAGCGGACTTGAAGAAGTTGAAGCTTTAGGTATCGAGTTCGATCCTAATTTCCATAATGCGGTAATGACCGAAGACAGCACAGAATACGAAAGTGGATGTGTAACTGAGGTATTACAGAAAGGCTATAAGTTAAACGGTAAAGTAATAAGACCTTCAATGGTTAAGGTTGCGAATTAAGGAGGAATAGAAAATGGGAAAGGTAATAGGTATTGACTTAGGAACAACAAACTCATGTGTAGCAGTTCTTGAAGGCGGCGAGCCTGTAGTAATTGCAAACGCAGAGGGCAATAGAACAACTCCATCGGTAGTTGGTTTTACAAAAAGCGGAGAAAGATTAGTTGGTGAAACTGCAAAGAGACAGGCAATCACTAACCCTGACAGAACTATCTCATCAATCAAGACTCATATGGGTACTGATTACAAGGTAGAAATCGACGGAAAGCAGTATACTCCACAGGATATTTCAGCTATGATTTTAAGCAAGCTGAAGGCTGATGCTGAAAGCTATCTTGGTGAAAAGGTAACAGAAGCTGTTATCACAGTTCCTGCTTACTTCACAGACTCACAGAAGCAGGCTACAAAGGATGCAGGTAAGATTGCAGGTCTGGATGTAAAGAGAATCATCAACGAACCTACAGCAGCTTCACTTGCTTATGGTCTTGACAAAGACAACGGACATCACAAGATTCTTGTTTATGACCTTGGCGGTGGTACATTCGATGTATCAATCCTTGAATTAGGTGACGGAGTATTTGAAGTACTGGCTACAAACGGTGATACAAAGCTTGGCGGAGATAACTTCGATAAGGTTCTTATCGACTTCATGGCAGATACTTTTGCAAAGGAACACGGTATAGATTTAAGAGCTGACAAGATGGCTCACCAGAGACTGAAGGAAGCTGCAGAAAAGGCTAAGAAGGAACTTTCAAGTGCACAGACTGCAAATGTAAACCTTCCTTTCATTACTGTAAGTGCAGAAGGTCCTCTTCACATGGATATGGACATTACAAGAGCTAAGTTTGAACAGCTTACTTCAGACCTTGTAAACAGAACTATTGAACCTATGCAGAAGGCTATGGCTGATGCCGGCGTAACAAACGCTGATATCGAAAAAGTTATCCTTGTAGGCGGTTCAACAAGAATCCCTGCTGTACAGGAAGCTGTAAAGAGAGTAACAGGTAAGGAACCATTCAAGGGAATCAACCCTGATGAATGCGTAGCAGTAGGTGCTTCAATCCAGGCAGGTGTACTGACAGGTGAAGTAAATGACGTACTTCTTCTTGATGTAACTCCACTTTCACTTTCAATCGAAACTTTAGGCGGAGTAGCTACAAAGCTGATCGAAAGAAATACAACAATTCCTACAAAGAAGAGCCAGGTATTCTCAACTGCTGCCGACAACCAGACTGCAGTAGATATCCATGTTATGCAGGGTGAAAGAGAAATGGCTTCAGGAAACACTACTCTTGGACGTTTCCAGCTTTCAGGTATTCCACCTGCACCTCGTGGAATCCCTCAGATCGAAGTTACTTTCGACATCGATGCTAACGGTATCGTAAACGTAAGTGCCAAGGACTTAGGAACAGGTAAGGAACAGAGAATCACTATCACTTCTTCAAATACACTTTCAGAGGAAGAAATCCAGGCTAAGGTTAAGGAAGCTGAACAATATGCTGAAGAAGACAAGAAGAGAAAAGAAGAAATCGAAATCAGAAACAGAGCAGAATCTCTTGTTTATGAAACAGAAAAGAACCTTAAGGACATCGAGGGAAGCCTGTCAGAGGACGAAAAGAACAGCATTACAGCTGCAAAGGATGACCTTTCAAAGGCTCTTGAAGGAAACAATCTGGAAGAAATCAAGGATAAGACTGAAAAGCTTACAGAACAGTTCCATACTATTTCAGCAAAGCTTTACCAGCAGGCTCAGGCAGCACAGCAGCAGGCAGGCGGAGCAGCAGGCTTCGACCCTAACAATATGAGCGGCATGGGCAACATGGGAGGCGAAGCTCCTCAGAATGATGCTCCAAAGCATGATAACGTGGTAGATGCTGACTTTAAAGTAGTTGACGAAGATAAATAAAATAGCAGTTAAATAGTATATGTAAGCACTCCCGTTCAAAGGAGTGCTTATGTGGTTGCAGAGTGGAGAGAAAAAATGGCAGACAAAAGAGATTATTATGAAGTCCTTGGTCTTCAAAAAGGAGCAAGTGAGAGTGAAATAAAAAGTGCTTTCCGTAAGATGGCCATGAAATATCACCCTGACAAAAATCCGGGAGACAAGGAAGCAGAAGAAAAATTTAAAGAGATAAACGAGGCTTACAGCGTTCTTTCCGACCCTGACAAAAAGAGTAAGTACGACAGATTCGGTCACGCAGGTGTAGATCCAAATGCAGGCTTTGGCGGCGGCGGTTTCGGAGGCGCAGGCTTCGGCGGTTTTGAAGATATTTTCGGAGATATATTCGGCAGTATGTTCAGCGGCGGAGGCGGCGGAGGAAGACGCCGAAACGGACCGATGAAAGGCCGGGATTTACAGAAAGAAATAGTTATTGATTTTGATGAAGCTGCTTTCGGCGCAAAGAAAGAAATAAAGCTTAACAAATATGTGGAATGCAGTAAATGCCACGGAAGCGGAGCAGCAGAGGGCTCATCAAAGAAAACATGTCCTTCCTGCGGAGGAACGGGCGAAGTGAGAACAACTCAGAAAACTCCTTTCGGACAGTTCCAGAGCGTTTCACCGTGCCAGCAGTGCGGAGGAACAGGCGAGGTTATAGAAAAACCTTGTCCTGAATGTAACGGTACAGGAAAGGTAAGAAAGACCGTTACAATTGCGGTGGACATTCCTGAGGGCGTTGACAACGAATCTGTTATCTCAATCAGAGGCCAGGGCGAACCGGGTACAAACGGAGGTCCTAACGGCGACTTATATGTGGTTATAAGGGTAAGACCTCATTCATTGTTCAAGAGAGACGGTCAGGATTTATGGCTGGAAATGCCTATTTCATATGCCCAGGCGGCACTTGGTGACGATATCATAGTGCCTACGCTGAAAGAAAAGGTTTCCTATACCATCCCGGCCGGAACACAGCCGGGAACAGTATTCAGACTTAAGGGCAAGGGCATCAAGGGTCTGAGAACTTCAAGAATGGGTGACCTGTATGTAAAGGTTGTTCTTGAGGTGCCTACAAAGCTGAACGCTGAGCAGAAGAAGAAGATTAAAGAGCTTGGAGAGCTTCTTGACAATGAAAACCATTCCAAGAAAAAAAGCTTCGCAGAAAAGATGAAAGAGATTTTCAAATAGTTTAGTTTTTACAGTTAAATAAATATGTTCAGAATCTATTCAATCTGATGTTAGCAATACGAAACGGACCTGCATACATGTGCAGGTCTGCTTCATTTTTTGATAATGTCCTAAGCATAAATTGTGGCATATGCAGATGAAGATGCGGGCACAGGAGGCGGTTTCGGAGGCGCAGTCGGTATAAATTCAGCTATTAAGGAAAAGCTATAAAAGGATGGATTATAATCCCGCAGTTAAAATATATTTCCGGAGGAACCTTTGACTATGACCAAAAAGAAACCTAAACACATAGGAGTGATACCTGACGGAAACAGGCGCTGGGCAGTGTCACACGGTATGAATAAAAAAGACGGCTATGAATACGGACTGAAGCCCGGTCTGAGGCTTCTGCAAACAGCACAGAAAAACGGAATCGAAGAAATCACATATTACGGTTTTACGGTTGATAACTGCAAAAGACCTAAAGAGCAGTTTGAAGCCTTTCAAAATGCCTGTGTTGAGGCTGTTGAGCTGCTGACACAGGAGGGAGCGGACCTTCTGGTGATAGGAAACAGCCGGTCAAAATGCTTCCCGGAAGAGCTGCTGCCGTATGTAACGAGAACTCCCGTAAATGGGGGCGGGATGAAAGTGAATTTTCTCGTAAATTATGGCTGGGAGTGGGATTTATCCCACATAGCCGAAAACGGAAAGCCGTATTCTTATGATATATCAAGAGTAGATATGGTCATAAGATGGGGCGGCATGCGCAGGCTGTCGGGATTCCTGCCAATCCAGAGCGTGTATTCTGATTTTTACGTGGTAGACAGCTGCTGGCCTGACTATAGGGATGAAGACTTCTTTGAAGCCCTTGCCTGGTATGAGAAACAGGATGTAACACTGGGAGGATGAAATAAGATTGATGATGGGAGACTGAAATAAGACATAAGCATATTGAAAATAACCTGTTTTGTGATATAATTTTCTAATAAGGAGTTTTTGCGCCTGTGCAGCAGAGCCGGGAATATCCATTAAAGCAGAGATAGGAATGATTCCCAAAACTGATGCGGAAGGTGCGGCAATGCCTGTGTTCTGATGATGGGGCAGGGCATTACTGCGGAGGAAACCTGAAGGAGCGCAGTATTCCTAAAATAAAAAGACAGAACAGGAGAAGAAGATGAGGGAATTCAGTATAAGCACAAATGTATTTTTTGGCGAGGGCTCGCTGGACAGACTGAGCCGTATTGAAAACAAAAATGTACTGATAGTGTGCGACAGCTTTATGGTCAAATCGGGAATGACCGAAAAAATCATTTCCAGACTGAAAAACTGCCGTGTCGAAATTTTCAGCGATGTAGTGCCTGACCCGCCGGTAGAAATCATTGCGGCAGGTATGATGAAGCTGAAGGAATGCGGTGCACAGGTTATGATTGCGCTGGGAGGCGGTTCTTCAATAGATGCCGCAAAGGCTATAAGAGATTTTGCAAGAAGACTTCCAAATGTGGGCATTGAAGTAGAGGAATGCTATGCTATACCTACCACAAGCGGAACGGGTTCTGAGGTTACGCAGTTTTCTGTTATAACAAATGCAGCAGAAGGCTTAAAATATCCTATGGCAAACAAGTCGTTGATTCCGATGGTTGCCATTCTTGATCCTGAACTGGTTACATCAGTTCCTGATTTTATAACAGCCGATACAGGGATGGACGTTCTTACACATGCCATAGAAGCATATGTTTCAAAGGATGCAACGGATTTCTCCGATGCACTGGCAGAAAAGGCCATCACTCTTGTTTTCAGGTTTTTGCCGCTGGCTTTTGCAGACGGAAATGACCTTCTGGCAAGAGAAAAAATGCACAATGCTTCCTGTCTGGCAGGTATGGCGTTCAATTCAGCGGGTTTGGGCATTACGCACAGCCTTGCACACGCAGTAGGCGGAAAGCTTCACATTTCACATGGAAGAAGCAATGCAGTGATTCTGCCGTACATAGTTGAGTTCAACGCAAATCTGGAAAACGGAAGAAATACCTGTGCGATTGATAGGGAGTTTGATGTTGCGGCGAGAAAATATCAGAGAATAGCCAAGCTTCTGGATTTGCCTGCAGGAAATGTTTATGCAGGTGTAAGCAATCTGGTAAAGAAGATTCAGGAGCTTCAGAGAACACTTAAGATTCCGGCTTCATTGAAGGAAATGGGTGCGGATTTGGGCGTTGTTGAAGAAAACAGGGAAGATATACTTGAAGCGGCAATGAACGATATCTGCACAAAAACAAATCCTAGGGATGTATCAAAAGAAGATCTGGAAAGACTTCTTAACAGAATAAAAGGTTAAAATCTTATGTAAACATTTAAGAAGAAAAGGAGGAGTCAGAATATGGATACAAAGGCATTATACAGTTTAAGCTACGGTGTATTTATGTTGGCATCGAAAGACGGTGATACGGTAAACGGCTGCATTACAAATACATGCATGCAGGTGGCAAACAGCCCTACAAGGGTTGCAATATCAGTGCTTAACACAAACTATACCTGTGATATCATCAAGAAAAGCGGTGTATTTGCTTTGAGCATGCTTGATGAAACATGCACTTTTGAAACTATAAAGCATTTCGGATTCCAGTCAGGCAGAGATGTAAATAAATTTGCCGAGATGGAAACACCAAAAGACGGCAGAGGTATTCCATATATGGGATGGCAGGCTTGTGCAATGATAAGCTGCAGAGTTGTAGACAGCATTGAGCTGGGCAGCCACACCATGTTTATTGCTGAGGTTGAAGATGCAAAGGTGCTGAGCGACAAGGCTCCTCTTACTTATGCAGACTATCAGAACAAGGTAAAGCCTAAACAGCAGGCAAAGCCTCAGAACAGTGACAAAAAGATAGTCGGATGGAGATGCAAAATCTGTAAATATGTTTACGAAGGAAGCGAGCTTCCTAAAGATTTCACATGTCCTTTGTGCGGACACGGTGCAGATGACTTTGAACCGATTTATGAATAATTTAAAATACAATTATTGAAGTGAGTAAATCCTGCTGATAGAATCATATCAGCAGGATTTTTCTGTTAAAAATTTTTTGCACATATTTTTATTTTTAATGAACCGATTTTTTGCCGGCAGCCTCTTATATATGTGTACACGGAAAGGAGTATTTGGATGATGGACTACAGTGCAGAGCTTGTTAAAAGAATACAGCATGGTGATACTTCATCATTTGAAAAATTATTTAACATGTATAAAGACAAAGCTGTAAGAACTGCGTATCTGATAACAAAGAACAGTGCTCTTGCAGAGGATGCCGTACAGGAGGCGTTTATTCTATGCTATTTTAAAATCAGAGGCCTGAAGGACCCGGCGATGTTTAAAACATGGTTTTTCAGAATTTTAACAAGGCTTGCATGGAGAATGTCCGCAAAGGAAAAGGGAGCGGTATCTATTGATGATGTGCCTGAGGCTGCTGATTTAAAGGACAGCACAGAAGTGGAAAAAGAGGTTGAAAATCAGGAGCAGTCAGCGTTTCTTATGCGGGCGGTAAAAAGTCTGGACATCAAACAGCAAACTGTAATTTTTCTTTATTACTATAATGATTTTTCAGTGAAAGAAATTGCCCGGGTAATGGGCTCTTTTGAAGGAACAGTAAAATCAAGGCTTCATGCGGCAAGAAAAAATCTGAGAAAATATATTGAAGCCGAAGAAAACTATACAATGGAGGGGAGATTCCATGAAATCATCGGAAAAATTTGAACAGAGGCTGAAAGAAGCTGTATTTATGGAGGCAAATAAAATAGACCCTTCAGAGGATATGTTTATGCGGATTGAAGCTGAAATAAAAAATAAAAATATGGGGGTAGTTAATATGGATACAAATAAGTGCAGAAGAACAAGAGGGATTTTAATAGCATGCCTTATATTGGTACTGACAACTGTAACATGCTTTGCGGCATCAAAAATAGTAGGTTACCACAGCCATTCCACAAACGATACTTTTATGTCATTCCCAAGTGAAAAGGAAGTTAAGAGAGCAGGCGGCTTTGTCCCTAAATATATTGAAGAATTTTCAAACGGATATGTGTTTGAAAGAGGCGGTGTGGGAGAAACAGTAGCGGATGGAGAAGACGGACGTGCGGTAATGACCGTAAAGGAAATAAACTTCTCTTATAAGAACGGCAAATCACTGGTAGACCTGACTGTATCGGAACAGCCTTTCCCTGATGAAGAAAGCGGCGGAGAAAAGGTTGCGCTTGTAAATGGTATTGAAGGTGAATATTACAGCGATATGTATAAGTTCCTTCCTTCTGATTATGAAATGACAGAGCAGGACAAGGCAGACGAAGCGAGCGGAAAGTATATATTCTCATACGGCACAGAAAAGGTAGAAATACAGCATGTACAGCAGATTAAATGGGAAGACGACGGTATGGTATATGCTCTGATAAACTTTGACGATGGTGTTGATAAGGATGGTCTTGCCCAGATGGCAGGAGAGGTAATCGGAAAGTAATTAAATACATGCATTTTATAAGAAAGGCTCAGGGTGTTGAAATCCCTGAGCCTATGTAAAAATATGGAGGTTTTTATGGCAAAGGGGAGTAATCAGAAGCTTAAGCTTGTTTACCTGATGAAAATTCTTATGGAAAATACAGACGAAAATCACAGTATCACAATGCCTGAAATCATAAATGCATTAGGTGCGTACGGCATTTCCGCGGAAAGAAAAAGCGTATATGATGATATTGAGATGTTGAAGCAGTATGGGATGGATATAATAGGTGAAAAAATTAACAAAGCATACTGTTACCGTGTTGTGAGCAGGGATTTTGAGCTTGCGGAGCTGAAGCTTCTGGTAGACTCAGTACAGTCCTCAAAATTCATAACAGTGAGCAAGTCAAGGGAGCTGATAAAGAAGATAGAGGGACTTGCAAGTAAATATGAGGCTTCCCAGCTGCACCGCCAGGTGTTTGTTGCGGAAAGAGTTAAAACCATGAACGAAAGTATTTATTACAACGTGGATATGATTCATTCAGCCATAAGCTCAAACTCGCAGATAACGTTTCAGTATTTTAAATGGAACGAAAAGGGCGAAACTGTTCTGAAAAAGGAGGGAGCACTGTATGAGGTCAGTCCTTGGGCATTATCGTGGGATGACGAGAATTATTATCTGATTGCCTACGACAGTGCGGAGCACAAGATAAAACATTTCAGGGTAGACAAGATGCTCCGTATAGAAATGAACGGAAAGAACCGTGAAGGAAAGGAAAGCTTTGCAAAACTGGATATGGGCATTTATGCCAAAAAGACATTTGGAATGTTCGGCGGGGATGAGGTTACTGTAAGGCTTGAATGTAACAATGAGCTTGCGGGAGTTATAATCGACAGATTCGGAAAGGACAAGATTTTTACAAAGGTGGATGATGAACATTTTGCCGTAAATGTAGATGTTTTTGCAAGCAGGCAGTTCCTGGCATGGGTGATTGGCCTTGGCGAAGGCATAAGGATAACGGGACCTGATTTTGTGGTGCAGCAGATGAAACAGGAGGCAGAACGGCTGATGAGGCAGTATAGGGATGAGTAGCAGGTTATATATGAGTTAGTCAGCTAATTGATCAGTTGAATAAGTTTTATTTTGGGGAAAGTCAATTTTAATTCTAATATGTCTTGAAAATGGTTATGAAAATAAAATTAAAAAAACTATTGACCACTACGTTACGTAATAGATTATATTAGAATTACACGAGGAGGGAAACTTTATGATGACAGTAAATGATGTGAGCAAGCTGACAGGAGTGAGTATACGCACTCTGCAGTACTATGACAAAATTGGATTGCTGGCACCGACAGCATATACAAAGTCAGGCTACAGGCAGTATGACGATACTGCATTGGAGCAGCTGCAGCAGATTTTACTGTTCAGAGAATTGGAATTTCCTTTAAAAGATATTAAAAAGATTATGAACAGCCCTGATTATGACAGAAGCAAAGCATTGGAACAACAAATAGAATTGCTGATGCTCAAGAAGGAGCACATAGAAAATTTGATAACTTTAGCTCGTGAAATAAAAGTTACGGGAGGAAAGTTTATGGAATTTACGGCTTTTAATACAAAGAAGTTGGAAGAATACACTAAACAGGCTAAAGAATACTGGGGTGCCACTCCGGAATATAAAGAGTTTGAAGAGAAGAACAGTAATCGTACAATTTCGGAGGTTAAAGATATGGGGAAACAGTTAATGGCAATTGTTGCAGGGTTTGGAGCATTGAAGGAACATGATGCATCAGAGCCTGTTGTGCAGGCGCAGGTAAAAAAGCTTCAGGATTTTATTACTGAGCATTACTACAACTGCACAGACACAATTTTATCACAGCTTGGATTAATGTATGCAGGAGGCGGTGAGTTTACCGCAAATATTGATAGGGCAGGAGGAAACGGTGCGGTGGCATTTGCGAATGAAGCAATACAGATATTTTGCAGGAAATAAATAACAAACCACAAAAACAGGGATTAAATCTTTTCTGACAAGCTGTTATAATAAAGCTGTACAGTTTAAAAGATATGGAGGTAAGAGAATGCTGAAATTTATTTGCTATCCAAAGTGCACGACCTGTCAGAAGGCTAAAAAATGGCTTGATGAAAAAGGTATAAGCTATGAACTCAGAGATATAAAAGAAGAAAAGCCGAACTATGAGGAACTGAAAAAATGGTATGAGCTTAGTGGACTGCCATTGAAAAAGTTCTTTAATACAAGCGGACTGCTGTATAAATCCATGGAGCTTAAAAATAAGCTTCCTGAAATGTCCGAAGAGGAGCAGCTGAGACTTCTGGCAACAGACGGCATGCTGGTGAAAAGACCTATACTGATAGGTGATGACTTTGTAATGACCGGGTTTAAGGAAAGCGACTGGTCTGATAGGCTTTTAGGAAAGTAAAAGTATTTATACAGAAAGTAAGGCGAAAAGATATGAAAACAGCAATTATATATGAATCGTGGCATCACGGAAACACAAAGAAGCTATGTGATGCCATAAAAGAAAAGTTTAACGCAGATTTGTTTGATGTAAAAATAGGTGTAGGAGATCTTGAGGAATATGACCTGGTTGGAATTGCATCGGGCATTGCGTACAGCAAATTTTATAAGGAGATTACCCAATTCGTAAAAGAAAGTTTCCCAAGAGAAAAGGATGTATTTTTACTGTATACGTGTGGCAAGCCAAGCAAAGATTTTGCAAAAGAAATAAAAAAGATTCTGTCAGATAAAAAATGTACAGTAAAAGGAACATATTGCTGCAAAGGGTTAGACACCTATGGACCTTTTAAGTTAATTGGAGGTCTGAATAAAGAAAATCCTACTGAAGCAGAGATTCATGGCGCTGTTGATTTTGTGGAAAAAATTATTTAGTGAATTTGTCAAATAGCATGTTATAAGTCCGTATTATTGGACTTGTGACATGCTATTATTTTTTTACAGAGAAAAGCTGATTTTATGATGCAGAAGCAATAAAAGCGGTTCTGAATTTAAAACAAAGGAGGGATATGTTATGGGAAAAATTTTAGATAAAGCTGCAATGCTTGGGGCTGCTGTCGGTACAATTCTTGCTTCAGGAAAAGATTGCACCTTCGACGATTCGGTTAAACTGGGCGCTGCCATGGCATTGATTGATGAAATGGAAGAAGATGAGGAAGATGAGGAAGATGAGGATGAATGCAGTGAGAGTTCGAATCATGAGTATGATGATTTATTTTTAGACTCGGAGCAGGAAGAAGAACTGGAAAATGCGGGAATAGACCTGTTTGAATTTGAATGTATGGATGATGATGAGAAAATTGAGGCTTTGGAGGATGCAGGTCTTGATCCATATGATTTCGATATTTTCTAAAAGTTTAGGTGGCTAAAAGCTTTAACTCAAAATGGAATGACAAAAATAGTGCCTCTTCCCAATTGAGAAGAGGCCGGATAGCATTAATACGTACATTTGCTTGTGTTTTTCCATATACCGTTTTTTTCAGCTGCTTTGATTAAGTCTTCACGGAAGTCAGGGTGAGCGATGTTAATAAGAAGTTCAGCTCTTTCCCATGTGGATTTGCCCTTAAGGTCAGCAGCGCCATATTCTGTTACGATGAAGTTGGTAGCAGTTCTAGGTGTTGTGACGATAGCTCCGGGTGAAAGGATAGGTGCTATCAGGGATTCTTTGCTTCCGTCAGGCAGTGTCCTTGTTGAAGGAGTGCAGAGGAAGCTCTGACCGCCGTTTGACAGGTATGAACCCATTACGAAGTCCAGCTGGCCGCCGGTGCCGCTGATCTGCTGGTGTCCGGAAGATTCGGAGCAGACCTGACCGTAAAGGTCAACCTGAATACAGCTGTTTATTGATACGAATCTGTCAATGCTGCCTATTACGTTAACGTTGTTTACATAGTCAACCGGCGCACTGCAGCAGATTGGGTTGTCATCTATAAAATCATACAGTCGCTTAGTTCCGCCTGCGAAGGTATACAGAGCCTTACCTTTGTCAATTGGTTTATTGCCTGTAAGCTTACCTGCTTCAAATAAATCTACGTAGGCATCAACAAACATTTCTGTATGTCCGTTTATATTTCTTACATCTGACTCATTAGCCAGCATCTGTCCTATACAGTTTGGAAGCCCGCCGATTCCAAGCTGAAGGGTACTGTGGCTCTGAATCCTGTCCACAACATGAGCTGCAATCTTTCTGTCGATTTCAGTTGCAGGTTTTGAAGGAAGTTCTGCCAGAGGAGTGTTGGAGCCTTCTACTACATAATCTATACCGTAAAGATTAAGCTGAGTCTGATGCCCCTGGGCGATAGGCATATTTTCGTTGACTTCAACTATGATTTTCTTGGCGCCTTTGATAACCCCCCACATATCTGCAACCTGTGGTCCCAGATTGAAGTTGCCGTGGGCGTCCATAGGTGCAACCTGGAAAAAAGCTATATCTAACCCGCACTCATTGTTTTTCCAATAGAAAGGCAGTTCATTGAATAACATAGGTATATACCAGCATCTGCCGTCTTTGCACATTTTTCTGTCAAAGCCGCTGAAATGAGCTGATGCAAATCTGACCTGCTCGTTGGATGTTGTCGCCTGATAAACTTTGAAAGGCTCATGTCTGATTGCAACCGTACTTATGATTTCTACTCCATGCAGCTCGTCCGCTCTCTTTGCAAGGGCTGCATCAATATCCACAACGCTTCCGCAGCCAAGTCCAAAGTGTATTCTGGAGTTGTTTTCAACCATTGCGGCAGCCTGGTCAGCAGTAATGAGTTTTTTCTTGTACTCTTCTGCCAAAGATGAAACTTTATACATTTTTCATATACCTCCTGTCGGGGACAAAATTCAAGTTTGTTTATTTTTTAACAACTGAGACTATTGTACTACATTGCGGATAAAATAGCAAGAAAAATAGGAGTGAAAATGTAACCAAAAAATGTGATTTTTTTAACATAAAATTGAAAAAGAGAAAGCATTATTATACAGGAGGTGGGGAATATGTGTACACCGGAGAACAATAAGTTTTATTACATAATGGATTATAACGGCAATTATTACAGGGTGGATTCAGAGAATCAGCTTATTGCTGCCAGTGATGAGACGGACGCTGCCGTATTTAATTTTGATGAGGCAAATAAAAGGATTGGTACGGGAACTAAGAGTAAGTTTTATTTTATGGCGCCTGTAAATACTGAATTAGATGCAGAAACATTATGCAGGGAAACAGCCGACGATGAATCACAGTATGATATTGATGGAACTTCTTCAGTTGTCAGAGATCTGACCGAAGCAGAAATTTCAGAAGCGGTTGAAAAATCTATGTCAGAATATGATCTTTCGAGGCTTGATTGGAAAGAATATATTACACATTTTATTTATATTGCATCAGGACTTAAAGAATACAAGGAAGGCCTTCTCAAAGAGGAATCGGATGTTGATAAGAAGATATGTGATGTCCTTCATTATATAGAGCTATGTGACACAAATGATAAAGAGGCAGCAGATCTTGTTGAATTGCTCCGGGTCTGCAGAGAGAACCGCCGCGATATCAAAGATGAAATATTGCGTGTGGAGAACTTTCAAAGAAATCTTGGGACAAACGTAAATATAGCTAAGGCTAAGGAAACGCTTAAGGCTGTTAATGGGCTTGAAACGAGAAAGTACATACCACGTAAATTTGTTGAGCTTTTTGAGGGGAGCGAACTTAAGGCAAGAGCTCATGTTGACAAAAAATTGAATAACCGGGCTTTGACATCAGAAATTACAGATGAATATACAGAATATACTGAGGAGGAACTACAGATGGAATATGTTAGAAGGGAAACAGTATTTGATGGAAAAGATAATGACTGGATGGAATTTGCTATCCGACAGGCTGAATTCTATAAAAATGCGAATCAGTATATTGTAAATATTCGGCTTGATATTGATGATATAGATAAAGAGATTGAGAAATTAATGGAAGAAATAGAGGTTTCAAACTGCAATGTGACACAAGGGTACAAGCTGTTTAAGCGTCTTAAAGAACTTCGCCTGGAGCATAGGCAGAAAGAAAAGGAGCTGCAATGTCTTTATATCCTTACAGAATATTTTGAGGTGGAGGCTATGGCGGATGCGTGTGAAAGCAATGCGGATGCATTAGAGAAGTTCTTGTTTGGAGAAAAGGAGGATACGGCAGTGGAAGCAGCAGTAGATGAGAATGAAGTTGAAAATGAGGATAATGATAGTGAGTCAGAACAGACATTAACTGATGTGGCAATTTAGGGGGCATATATGAAAAATAATAATTATAAATCCGCAAAAGCAAACGGCTTTTATTCGTTTGAGCGTGAAAGGCAAAGAGCTATTTTCGCAGAGAAACAGGATGTTTTGCTTTGCAGTTTGAGAGAAGAAGATAGAAAGGATTATATCAGATTGAAAAAGGAAAATGCAATTACGCCACGAGCGTATGAAATGAAAGGCTTTGAAGATTTGTTGTGGGAGGACATGAAGAACGAAAAAGCTTTTTACACAACTATAAGAAGGAAATCTGATGATAGATATATGGGATATTGTGGCATTAAAAATACCCAAAAAGAGGAATGGGAGTTGGGAATTGAAATGTTAAAAGAATTTCAAAATTACGGATATGCAAGTCAATCACTTAGGCTGTTTATGGAAACGGTTGCAAAAATCACAGGTATTTTTTCATTTAAGGCTTTAGTAGCCGGAGAAAATATTGCAAGTCAAAGAATGTGTGAAAAACTTGGTGGTGTTCCCTCTGGAATTGCAGAGTATCTTCTGCATGACCAGAAGTATATGGAAGAATATGAGCGAGAAAATGCAGGGAAAGTGACAGAACAAATCAAAGAAGCAGCTTATAAATTTGGAGTTGCTCCAGAAAAACTGCTAACGCACGTACTTGTTTACAGATTTAAAGCTAATCTATTTCGATGACAAGGCGCTGAATTATGGCATGATTTTTTATTCGGAACAAAATACTACGTTATTCCGAATAATGTTTGCTTTTGTTCGGAATAATATGTATAATGTGCGTAGAAGAGTATTCGGAGGTTTTTTATGGCAAAGTTTATGACAACAAAAGAAGCATCTGAAAAGTGGAATATCACAGAGCGTAGAATTAACGTGCTTTGTAAAGAGGGAAGAATTACCGGTGCGTATAAAGAAAATAAAAGATGGCTTATTCCTGCTGATGCTGTTAAGCCTGCAGATAAGCGTCTGAAGGGAGATGCCAGTAGTTCGCTTTCCGAGAAAAAAGTTGCGTCTAAGAGTGGTAAGAAACTTCCATTACCGATTGGAATATCTGATTATCGCAAGGCCTCCAGCGAATATTATTATGTGGATAAAACTTTGCTGATTCGAGACTTTATTGATGAACGCCCGCAGGTTTCTTTATTTACTCGTCCACGTCGTTTTGGTAAGACATTAAATATGGATATGCTACGTGTGTTTTTTGAAAGGTCAGAGGAAGATACTTCCGTTTATTTCCGCGATAAGAAAATCTGGGAATGCGGTAAAGAATATCAGGAATACCAGGGAAAGTATCCGGTTATTTATGTGACTTTCAAGGATGTAAAATGCGAAGCTTGGGATAACGCATATGACCTTATTTATAAGATATTAAGAAATGAGTTTGAGAGGCACAGTGAGTTATTAGGCAGTGATAAGATAAGTATCTATGAAAAGCAATATCTTACAAGTGTGTTAAGCGGTGAAGCTAATGAAAATGATGTGGCATGTGCATTTTTGAAACTATCCAAATTGCTTCATTTACATTATGGAGTAGCGCCAATGATTATCATTGATGAATATGACACTCCGATTCAGCAGGGACATGTTCGTGGGTACTACGATAAAGTAATTGATTTTATGAGAACATTGTTTTCCGGTGGCTTAAAGGATAACCCACATTTATCTTACGGATTTTTAACCGGAATCTTGCGTGTTGCAAAGGAAAGCATTTTTAGCGGTCTGAACAATATAAAGGTGAATTCTGTTTTGGACAACCGATATAGCGAGTATTTTGGCTTTACTTCGGAAGAAGTGCAGGAGATGGCAGAATACTACGGAGCAACTGAGAAATACGATGAACTTTGTGAGTGGTACGACGGATACCGTTTTGGAAAGACTGAGATATTTAATCCATGGTCTGTAATTGGATACTTTAATAACGAGTGTA
>JBJETA010000158.1:0-7162 GCA_051883075.1 Anaerovoracaceae bacterium | reverse complement strand
AATATGAAAAATCTCGTGGAAGCCGAAGAGCTCTCCGAAATTCGGTTTTTTTGCTATATAAAATCCCGCACCGATTGAATACATAACACCGCCTAAAGCGACGAGAGCAATACAGCCTAAAGGAATCTGACGAAGAAATTTCCAGTCGAAGATTATAGCCCAGCCCATGAGCAGATAAAGTGAGGTGTAAAGCCATCTCGGAGCATTGAGCCAGCAGACCTTTATGAGTATTCCCAGAAGTGCAACTCCCCATATAGCTGCCATGAATAAAGCGGCACGCTTGGGCTCCATAAATCCTACAACAATAGGAGTATAAGTGCCCGCTATCAGCACATATATCATGGAATGATCAAGCTTTCTTATGCGCACAAGAATTTCTGAAGGTACTTTTACAAAGTGATAAATAGAACTTGTGCTGTAAAGAGCAATCATTGAAAGCCCGAAAATGACCACGCTTGCTATTGCGGCACTGTCCCTGAGATTCAGGTAAAGACATTTGCCAACCAGAAAACCGGTGGCTACTATGGCGAGGCAGGCTCCGATAAAATGAGTAAAGCTGCTCATCGGATCTCTTGCATTAAGAAATTTTTTATACATAAACATCTGAATATCCTTTCTTAAATTATATAATATAATTTTTAAAACCATATTATATAATTATTATAATTAACTTTTAGGGAATTGCAAGTGAAATTTAAAAATAAAGTAATTAATAAATATTTTATCCACAGAAAAGAAAAAAATTCCACTTTTGATTTTGAAAAATGAATCAAAAGTGGAATTTTGAAAAGTAAAAATAAATATTTTAGTCGGGACTGAAGGCAAATCTGTTTTTTCCTTTGGATTTTGCGGTATAAAGAGCTTTATCCGCTTTTTTGTATAAATCCTTAAAATCAATAGAACGCTCTTCATTCATAACTATGCCTATGCTTAGTGAAAGCCCGGTGTCCGGATAGCAGTCATCAGCAAATTCTCTAAACCTGTTTAACACGGAAGCTGCATATTTTTCAACGGCTTCTTTTGAGTTCTCATCGGTAAGGACTATCAGAAACTCATCTCCTCCCATACGATATAGAGAGCAGGCAGGGAATATATCACGAAGAATATCGGACAGTGTGATAAGAACCTTGTCTCCCGAAGTGTGACCGAAAGTGTCGTTTATGTTTTTAAAGGAGTCTATGTCTAAAAGAAACAACGAAATGCTGTGTTTACGTTTATTTTCATCAATAAAGCTGTTCAAACTTCTTCTGTTGTTAAGCGCGGTGAGGTAGTCGGTGTTTGCGGCATTGAGAAGGATTTTTTGATAATTATTTTCCAGCGTGGTATCGATAAACGAATATATGCTTCCCGAAGGCTCGTTAAAAACATCGACTATGGTTTCTTTATATATTTTCAATATTTTATCGCAATAGTATAGATATGTTCCACGACCGGTTTTGTCGATAGTCCAGGTATGTCCTCTGAACGTTCCTTTGCAGGAGGTATCTATACTGTTCAGACTTTTTCCTATGATTCCTTCACGCTCTAAAGAAAACATTTTCAGATACTTATCGTTTATATTTATGATTGTATTGTTTACATCTGTTATGATAAGCGGAAGCGGAAGGCTTTCTACAATGATGTCAAGTTCAATCTGCATATTTTTCAGTTCCGTTACATCGCGGGCAATCCCCAGAGTTCCTATGATTTCGTTTTTTTCGTCAAATATAGGAGCTTTCTTTGTTTTAAACTGGCGCATGGCATTCTGACATTTTACCTTTTCGTCAAACCACATTGCCTTTTTTTCTTTTACAATGATTTCGTCAGTATCAAGGCATACATATTCGCCTTTTTCATAATCTTCGGGTGTAAGACCCCAGATATAATAATGTCCTCTTCCTTCAATGTCGCTTCTGTCTTTGTTCACTGTCTGACAGAAGGTGTTATTTATTTTGAGGTGAGCACCCTTTAAATCTTTGTACCAGACAAGGTCAGGAAGATTGTCAATAGTTGTGTCAAGGTATTGGCATACAAGACGATAGTCACAGGTATTTTTAATTTCCTGCTGCATCCGGCTGAAATAAAATCCGGCAAGCTCAGGAGACAAAGGCTTCTGCCAGATATAATCGGCATTTTTTATAAGAGAATTGCCGCACGAAAGCAGAAAATCAGAATCGGCATATATGACTGTCAGCGACCTTTCTTTTTTTGCCGATAATATATATTCAAGCTTGTCGGAACACAGAGGAAGCTCGATGATTAATATATCGCTTGTCTTTACAGATTCTGCGTCAATGGCAGAAAAAACGGAAATTTCGTGGGAAAACCGGTCTAAAGGTTCTATATTTTTTATAGTATCTCCCAGAAAAGAATCTTCTGTGTATATGGAAATTTTAAGAAGATAGTTATACATAATGTACTTCGCCCCTTTTGCTTTTGATGTATGTATTTTTTATTCATAACAAATATGTAAATAACCGGTTATATTTTGTGCGTTTTATTATATCACAGTAAGTCTGAAATTAACAGAATTATTAAAAACGATTTTAAATTGATTCATAATACATAATAATGCATAAAATCATGTTTGACGCCGTTTGTTTATGATAAAATATATTGGAACTTAAAATAGAAAGAACAAAGACAAACTGGGAGGAAATATGAAAATTAAAGATATTTTTGATAAAGAAGAATTTGAACAATATATTTCTGCAGCCATAAATTTAAGAAACGAGCAAAAGGGAAGATTAAATGAAATGCTTGAAATAAAATATATCGATTCAGATATGGAAAAGCAGGAGGTGAATTTTGAATTTCCCGTTTATGAATGGGAACTCAATCCTTTTGATATTCTGCATGGAGGTATAAGTGCAGCTATGCTGGATTATGCTATGGGACTTGCAGCAAACTGCATATGCAGAAAGCTGGGAGGCTTTTTTTCACCTACAGTAAATATGACAGTAAACTACCTTGCCGCGTTTCCGAAAGAAAGCAAAGCAGACATTACTGTAAGGATGATTTCAGAGGGAAAATCGCTTCTGACTTTCTGGGGAGAGCTGAGAAGTAAAGAAACAGGTGTTTTGTCCGTAACGGCAAGCGCAACCTATAAAGTCTTGAGAAAATAACGAAAAATAAGGACATACATGTATAATTTATGATAAAATAAAATTTAGGTTATAACGCATTAGGAGGGATTAAAAATGCTTGAGAAAATAAAGAATGAAGCAAAAGCTGCCGCAGAGCAGTTATGTGAAGGAGCTAAGCTGGAAAAAGGAGCTATTGTTGTAGTAGGCTGCTCATCCAGTGAAGTTGAGGGCTGTAAGATAGGCAGCAACTCAAATCCTCAGGTGGCAGAAGCAATTTTTGAGGGTATTATGGAGGTATTGCAACCAAAAGGAATTTTTCTTGCGGCACAGTGCTGTGAACATCTTAACAGAGCTATTATAGTGGAAAGAGAAATTGCAAAGGATGAAGATATAGTAAATGTAGTACCACAGCCAAAGGCAGGAGGATCATTTGCGACAGCGGCATATAAAGGCTTTAAAAATCCTGTGGCAGTTGAATTTATCAAGGCTGATGCAGGACTTGACATCGGCGGAACACTGATTGGCATGCATTTAAAAAGAGTTGCAGTGCCTTTGAGAATAGAAACGAAGCATATAGGAAACGCCATAGTTCTTGCTGCCAGAACAAGAAGAAGATTTGTAGGCGGACAGAGAGCTGTTTATGATGAAAATCTTATGTAAAACAAGTGTGAGTCGGAGTAAAGAAGGAAAAGAAATGCTATGAAGCTGAGGAATAGGATAAAAGTATTTACTGCAGGAATGCTTATCTGTATGATGACTGCAACATCAGTTTTTGGTGCTTCTACAGCACTAATGCCAAAAACAAGCATAAATGGGCTGACGACCCAGTATGTGCTGATTGATATGAATAACAATGTTTCTCCGGTTATGATGACAGCTGGAAGCAATATGTGTTCAGCAGATTCTGTTGCCAATATGGCAAAGGCAAACGGCTGTATTGCTGCAATAAACGGTACATATTTTTCTGCTTATGACGGAAATCCCGTACCATGGGGAACTATCATTAAAAACGGCAAAATCCTGCATACCAGCAACGGCGGCAGTGTGGCAGGTTTTACAAGCAGCGGAAAGCTGATTGTAGACAGGCTTTCTTTTGCTTTCAAAGGTTATGTAAACGGTGAGTATCGTTCAATACCTTGGAGAATAAATCATCCAAGTTTGGCAAGTCAGGAGCCTGAATCAATAACTGTTTTTACCCCTGAGTATGGTGCTGCCGTAAAAGTGGCGGCAGGTGCTAAAGCACCGGTAGTCGGAGCTGACGGAAAGGTAACGTATATCGCAACCTCTGATTTTTATGTTCCTGTCGGCGGTTTTGCTATTTTGTATAATCCGGGAGTTGCGTATCTTGTTGATGACCGCTTTAAAGTTGGCGATGAAGTAAGCTATGAAGTTGAGATAAATACTACATTTACAAAACCTGAGCAATGGAAAGATGTTGTACAGGCTGTAGGTGCAGGCCCAAGCCTTATCATAAACGGACAGGTTACGGCGGATGGTGCGGCAGAAGGCTTTACGGAGGCTAAAACAACTACAGGAAAGGCGGCAAGAACATTTATCGGAGCGGATAAAGACGAAAAGGTAAAAATCGGCACAATAGCTTCTGCTACGGTGAAAGAAGCTGCGGCTGTATGCCAGAGTCTGGGACTTGTAAATGCCATGTGCCTTGATGGAGGCGGTTCTATAGCATTGTATTATAACGGAAGTGCGGTTACTTCCGGAAGGCTTGTAAACAATGCTATGGGATTTAAAGCAGGAGCTGCTGTTCCAACCGTAAAATCATCCGACATAAATGTAAACATTGACGGAGAAACAGTAAGCTTTGAAGCCTACAATATAGGTGGAAACAATTTCTTTAAACTCAGAGATTTTGCGGCCGCTGTAACATCAACGGACAAAAAATTTGATGTTTCATGGGATAATGAAAGGAAAGCGATAAATCTTGTTTCGGATACTCCATATACAGCCGTAGGCGGTGAATTCCAAAAGAGTGACGGAACAGTCAAGAAATATACTTCTGCAACGGCAAAAATTTATAAAGACGGCGAAGAAATCAAACTTTCGGCCTACAACATAGGAGGAAACAACTATTTTAAGCTGAGAGATATGGCAAAGGCTTTTGACTTTGGTGTTGAATATGATAATGTTACGAAACTGATAAGTATAGATTCGGAAAAGAGCTATACAGATTAACACAATTTAGCACAGAGAGCTCTGATGAGTTGCTGCAGTGCTTTTTAAGGAAAGGAATGTAAAAAACGATGGATAAAAAAGAGTTTGCACTAAAAAAACATGAAGAGTGGAGAGGTAAGCTTTCCATAGAACTGAAAGAGCCTATTACAAACAGGGAAGAACTGGCAGTAGCATATACTCCCGGAGTAGCCGAACCTTGTCTTGAAATTGCAAAAGATGAAAATCTTGCATACACATATACGGGAAAGGGAAATCTTGTTGCTGTTATTACAGACGGAACCGCCGTTCTTGGTCTTGGAGATATAGGTCCGTCAGCAGGCATGCCTGTTATGGAAGGAAAATGTGCACTGTTTAAAGCCTTTGCAGGTATTGATGCAGTTCCTATCTGTGTGAACTCAAAAGATCCTAAGACTATCATAGATACGGTTTACAACATATCAAAGAGCTTCGGAGGCATAAATCTTGAAGATATAAGCGCTCCGAGATGCTTTGAAATTGAAAGAACACTAATTGAAAAATGCGATATTCCGGTGTTTCATGATGACCAGCACGGTACTGCAATCATTACATGTGCAGGTTTGCTGAACGCAGTAAAGCTGACAAAGAAGGAAATGGGCAAGCTGAAAATCGTTATCAGCGGAGCGGGTTCGGCAGGCATATCCATTGCTAAAATGATTTTGAGACTGGGTTTTGGAGAAGTTATTCTGTGCGGAAGCAAGGGAACCATTTACGACGGAGCACCGTACAACAATCCTGAGCAACAGAAAATGGCGGAAATTACTAATAAAGAAAAGCTTGTGGGAAGCCTTGGAGATGCTATGAAAGGAGCAGATATACTTATTGGTGTATCAAAGCCGGGTATAGTCACAGAAGAAATGATAAAATCCATGGCAAAAGATCCGATAGTTTTTGTAATGGCAAATCCTGTGCCTGAGATAATGCCCGACTTAGCCAAAAAGGCAGGTGCGGCTGTAGTAGGAACAGGTCGTTCCGATTTTCCTAATCAGGTAAATAATGTTCTTGCTTTCCCGGGAATCTTCAGGGGAGCATTGGATGCAAGAGCAAAGAAAATAACTGAAGAAATGAAAGAAGCGGCGGCAAGAGCCATTGCTTCGGTCATTCCGGAGGAAGAACTTTCTGCGGAGTATGTGCTCCCTGACCCGTTCAATCCTCTGGTAGTAAAGAGAGTTGCGGAAGCAGTAATGAAAGAAGCTGAAAAAATAAAATAGGGGGAGATTAATGAGATGAAGAGATTATGGCCGTTTCAACGATATGACCATGACCTGATTGAAACATATCTGAATGATATGGCAGAAGAGGGATATGCCATGACCGAATGCGGTGCAATGTTTGCTGAATATGATGAAACCGCACCGAGAGAGTACATATATGCTACAGATTACCCTTTTGGGGATGAAAGCCATGATGAAATAAAAGCACAATGGAGCGGAGAAGGCTGGGAATATGTCGACTGTGTAGGAGATACTCTTATTTTCCGCAGCCGCAGAAGAACGCTGTGCAGAAAGCCTAAAAGTCTGTCATTCACAGAAAACGAGGAACGATGGAAAAAGCTTAACGCAAAAATAAGAAGGAGTGCAATAAGCGAGATACTGTATTTCTTGATTTTTGCCGCATTTGCAGTATATAAACTGTATATAGATTTCTCACTTGCTGTAAATAATGGTTTTGATTCTGTTAATTATGGATTGAGTCTGGATAATCCGATAATAAGTTCGGCGGCTCTGGCTATCTTTGCAAGCGTTTTATCCAATATTGATACAGTTTTCAGATGGTATTTTTCCCACGCAAGAAATCCGGAAATGATGCCTTATCCGGATTCTGAGCTTCTGAGACAGCAGATAGAAACGCTTAAAGCTTTGAATACCATCAGAGCATTTCTTTCTGTC
>JBJETA010000157.1:0-30474 GCA_051883075.1 Anaerovoracaceae bacterium | reverse complement strand
GAATTTGTTCCTTTCCTTTGAGATGGTTCGCAACAATTTCAGACATTAAAAGTGAAACTTCATGTGGCGTATAAAACTCTCCTGCTTTTTTCCCTGCATTTGCAGCAAACATGCTGATTAGATACTCATATATGAATCCAAGCACATCATAATCCTGTTTCCCATCCATGGGAATTTCCTTAATCAATTGAATCAGTCCACTTATAGCCTTTGTCTGCGAGCCTGAACTGTCTCCTAGTTTACTCAATCCTGTCTGTAAGGTGTCGAAAACACCATTAAAAACTTTTTTATGCGACTTATGTATAAAACGATTAAAAGCAGAAAGTGCATCTCTTACATTTGATACATCAAAATTTTTACCCATCTGAACCCAAGTTGAAAATAAATCTTTATAAGCAATAAAGTATCCAATATTTTTACAGATAAATTCAACTGTCTCATCGTCTGCTTCATCAAGTGCCTCAATATCTGAGGCTGAAAAGTCATTATCCTTTAAAAATTTAACTTCCTGATCAGACAGGTACTTATAAAAAATAAATCCAAGTATATAATCTTTATATTCATTGGCTTCAATTTTGGAACGCATCTTATTTGCTGAATCCCATATTTTATTTGCTAGCTGTTGCTTGTTCATATTTCCATCCTTCTTCAATATCCATATTTCCGTAAATAATATTTTATTATAAAATTCACAAAATAACAATTTCTTTATCTCTACCCTTTATCTCTACTCCCTCTACTTTATATCCTACTATACGATGCTGTCCCATAAAACTCCCTCAACTATCTGCAAACAAAAAGACCAAAACAGCGAAACGCATTTTGGTCTTTACCTTCAATCAAACTATATAGCACGCCGGGCAGTAAAGCTGCCCTCAAGCGAATAATCCGCAGGAGCGTGGTGCTTTCAAGGCGCAAACGAGCAAATCCTTTGGATGCAGGCTGATACTGTTTATCAGCCTGCCCAAAGGATGCGAGTGAGCCTGACTGAAAGCACAGTGACGAGGACCTTTCGCGGAGGGCAGCTTTATGCCAAAACCTCCAGCACATTTATGGTCTCGTCCAGCTTGTTTCCCTTGCCAAGCGTATATCTCACCATCGGTTTTACACCGCCGTGTATCAGCACTCTCATGCCGAACTCCTGCACCAGCCTTGCATATGCAAAGGTTTCGAGCGGATTTTCCGGAGCAAAATCAAATACGATTTTGTTTCCATCTTCATGAACTCTGATGATGCAGAGCTTTTCTGCCATGGAGCGTATTCTGGAAACCTTTATCAGGTTCAGCGTTTCCTTAGGAATGTCACCGAATCTGTCTATCAGCTCATCTATCATCTCTTCTTCCTGTTCAGCGGTTTCGATGTTGGCTATCTTCTTATACATCTGCAGCTTCAGCACTTCATCCTCAATATATCTTTCAGGAATATACGCCGTAGTCTGAAGCTCAATAGATGCTTCCTCCCTGTCAGGATTTACAACCTCTCCGTTTAAAGCGCGGACAGCATCGTCAACCAGCTTGCAGTAAAGCTCATAGCCGATAGTCATCATATGTCCGTGCTGTTCCATGCCCAGGACATTACCGGCTCCTCTTATCTCAAGGTCACGCATGGCAACCTTGAAGCCTGCTCCGAACTCCGCAAACTCCTTGATGGCTCTCAGCCTCTTTTCCGCAACCTCCGACAGCACCTTATCCTTCTGGTACATAAGATATGCATAGGAAAGTCTTGTACTTCTTCCGACTCTGCCTCTCAGCTGATACAGCTGTGAAAGCCCCAGCTTATCCGATTCAAGTATAATCATGGTATTGGCATTTGGTATATCGATGCCGGACTCAATGATGGTAGTAGCTACAAGCACATTGCTTTCATTGTTTATAAATCTGAGCATAATGTCCTCAAGCTCATGCTCATTCATCTGTCCGTGGGCAACCTCAACCTTCGCATCAGGCACAAGTCTGCTTACCATGGCGGCAATCTTGTTTATTCCCTTTACCTGGTTGAAAATCACATAAACCTGCCCGTCTCGCGCCAGTTCACGTTCAACCGCATTTTTAATCAGTTCTTCATCCTGTTCCATAACATAGGTCTGAACGGGATACCTCTCCTGAGGAGGCTCTTCAATAAGGCTCATATCCTTTATGCCTATAAGGGACATGTGGAGAGTTCTCGGAATCGGCGTGGCCGATAATGTCAGAACGTCAACATTTTTCCTCAGCTGCTTTATCGCTTCCTTATGCTGTACGCCGAATCTCTGCTCCTCATCTATGACCAGAAGTCCCAGGTCCTTGAACTTTACATCCTTTGACAGCATACGATGAGTGCCTATGACTAAATCCACGGTGCCTTTTCCCAGCTGTGTTACAATTTCATCCTGCTGCCTGTCAGTTCTGAATCGGCTGAGCATCTCAACCTTGCACGGGAATTTTTCAAAGCGCTCCTTTAAAGTAAGGTAGTGCTGGTTTGCCAGAATAGTGGTAGGCACAAGCACCGCCGCCTGTTTTCCCTCTGCCACGCATTTAAACAGCGCTCTTGCCGCAACCTCCGTTTTTCCGTAACCTACATCTCCGCATAAAAGTCTGTCCATTGCCTCCGGCTTTTCCATATCGGCTTTTATTTCCTTTATTGCTCTCAGCTGGTCATCCGTTTCCTGATAAGGAAAGCTTTCTTCAAACTCCTTCTGCCATACGGTATCCTCAGCAAAAGCATAGCCTTTTTCTATCTTTCTCGAGGCAGTAAGCTCAAGCAGTTCTTTTGCCATATTTGCAATTGCCGCTTTTGCCTTTGCCTTTGTCTTTTTCCATTCAGTTCCTGAAAGTCTGTGTATTTTAGGCACTACGCCGTCGGAGCTTATATACTTCTGGATTAAATCCATCTGCTCAACAGGAACATAAAGCATATCTTCGCCGGCATACTTTATCTTTAGATAATCCTTTTTGACATTCTGGACAACGAGCTGCTCTATGCCCAGAAACTTTCCTATACCGTGGTTTTCATGGACAACATAATCGCCCTTATGCAGATCTGAAAAGCTTTGTATAGCCTTTCCCTTTGTTTTTGATGATTTTTTGCGTTTTCCTCCCAGCTTCTGGTTGGAGAAAATGTCACCGTCCCAGATATAGACGATTTTTTCTTCCGGAAACTCTATACCGCTGGTTATGCTCCCCTGCTTTACGGTAATTTTTCCGACAAGTTCACTTCTGCTCACAAATTCCTTCAGGTTTTCTTCCCTTTCATCTGTGGAGCATACTATGGTTATCCTATAGTTTTCTTTTATATATCTTTTCAGTGAATCGGCAAGCAGGTCCATGCGTCCGTTGAAAACAGGTCCCTGTCTGCTCTGTATATTGTGTATTTCAGCAAGCTGTACATCTCCCTTTATTCTCTTCCGGAAAGGTGTAAACAGGTATACCGTTCCCTGCTCATACAGCCTGTAATAATCCCGTTCATCAAAAAATGATTTAAAGTCCTTCGGTACAGCATATCCTGTTTCAAGCATCAGTTCAAAGTCCATTTTGAACTCCTGTGAACGTGTCTGCATGCTTTCTATCACTCTGTCGGGATCATCGACCATTACCATTGCGTCTTCAGGCAGATAATCCCACAGATATGCCGTTTCATCGTAAAAATATCCCATATAATTTTCAAAAAGCTGGATATTTGTGCGGTTTTCCATCATTTCCAGCAGCTCGTTTTTTCTTTTCTCAAGCTGCTCTATGACTTTTTCCTCATTTTCCGTCTTTTCTTCTTTTTTATTAAGCTTTCTAATCTGTACATCATAGGCTTTTTTCAGTCCGGCCGCAGCCTTTTCAAAAAGCTCCCGTTCATTATCAAGCAGCTCCGCAGGGTAAACCTCAATGGATTTCAGATTTTTACATGTTCTCTGCGTATCTAAGTCAAATGCCCTGATTGAATCAACCTCTACATCGAACAGCTCTATTCTGTATGGATTTTCCCCGTCCGGTGTAAATATGTCTATGATGCTCCCCCTTATGCTGAACTGGCCCTTTGCCTCGACCATTACAGTTCTCTCATACCCCATAGCTACAAGCTCCTGTTTCAGCTTTTCAAGGTCAATTTCATCTTCAAGACTGATTTTTACCGCCCTTTTACAAAAGTCCGCCTCAGGGGGCATTTTTTTCATGGCAGCAGAAATAGGAGAGATAATGTAACAATCCTCTCCTGTAACCATCGCTTTTAATATTTTCAGTCTTTCAAGAAGTTCAAAATGATTTTTGGCTTCATATCTGAACAGAACCTCGTTTGCCTCGGGCATAACATATATTTTTTTGTTACCAAAAAAGGACAGGTCTTCTGCCAGTCTCTTAGCCCTGACAGCAGAGGAAACGACAACCAGATTAGGTCCGTATTTCTTTTCTGCCACATATGCTGCAACCGGCGCTGCCCGTCCTTCAGATATCCCCGAAATATTTATGATTTTATTATCATTCATTTTCGCTTTTTTCTCCTACAGCCCCTTTTGTGTTATATTTACTCATGGCATGGTCTATGCCTTCGCTGAGAAAACATTCCACGGCATCTGCCGCATGGACAACTGCCTTTTCAAAAATTTCCTTTTCACTTTTAGTGAATCCGCCTGTAACAAAGTCTTTCAGGTCTGCATTTCCGCTTCTTCCCATACCGATACGCAGCCTTGGGAACTGATCCGACTGCAGGTCATAAACAACAGACCTCATACCGTTGTGTGTTCCGGCACTGCCTTTTTTGCGGATTCTTACACTCCCCGCAGGTATGTCAATATCATCATATATCACTATGAGGTTTTCTATGTCAACTTTATAGTAATCCATAACCTCTCTGACAGAATTTCCGCTAAGATTCATATAAGTCTGCGGTTTCACCAATAAAACTTTTTGGTCGGAGATGTTTCCTTCTCCGACCAAAGCCTTGTGTTTTATCTTATTGATTTTAATTCCATGTCTGTCAGCCAAATAATCCACGGTAATAAACCCGATGTTATGTCGGGTATTCTCGTACTTTTTCCCCGGATTTCCAAGTCCAACAATTACATACATAATTTTTGAATTTCCTTTATCTCAATATATTATTAATAAAATCCCCTCAATCGGATTAATCAAAAAGCTTGCTGATTGAATCGTTAGTGAATATTCTCATCATAGCTTCAGCAAACAGCGGTGCTACAGAAAGCGTAGTAATCTTATCGATAAGCTTTTCTTCAGGAATAGGTGTAGTATCCAGAAGAACAAGCTCCTTGATTGCTGAATCGGCAATTCTTTCAATAGCAGGACCTGAAAGAATAGGGTGTGTAGCACATGCATATACATCCTTTGCACCCAAATCTTTAAGAGCGTTTGCTGCATTTGTAATAGTGCCTGCTGTATCAATCATATCATCTACAAGGATAACATTCTTTCCTTCGATGTCACCGATAATGTTCATAATTTCCGACTTATTAGGTTCAGGTCTTCTCTTGTCCACGATAGCGATAGGAGCATTTAAAGGCTGTGCCATGTTTCTTGCTCTTGTAACACTTCCATGGTCAGGAGAAACAACTACCAAATCTTCAAGATTCTTTTCCTGGAAATACTTAACAAGGATAGGCATACCCAGAAGATGGTCAACAGGAATGTTGAAATATCCCTGAATCTGTGCTGCATGTAAATCCATGGTAACAACTCTGTCCGCACCTGCCGCCACAAGAAGGTCTGCAACAAGCTTTGATGTGATTGGGTCTCTTGCCTTTGCTTTTCTGTCCTGTCTGGCATATCCGTAATATGGTATTACAGCATTGATTCTTCCTGCCGAAGCTCTCTTACATGCATCAATCATGATTAAAAGCTCCATCAGATTGTTGTTTACAGGTCCGCAGGTAGGCTGCACAAGATAAGTGTCAACTCCTCTTACCGATTCCCATAGGTTAACTGAGATTTCTCCGTCACTGAAGGTACTCACAGTTGCCTTTCCCAACGGCTTACCCATGATAGCAGCAATCTTTTCTGCCAAAGCAGGGTGTGCGTTACCCGTAAAAATCTTAAAATCTGAAAATGCTCCGCTCTTCATTTGTTTTCTACACCTCTTTCTGTTTTTTACAATAGCCGATTTCAATAATATATTTATATTTTAAATATAAACTACTTATCCTTTCCGCTGAGCAGTCCTCTGCGCTCTACCCAGCCTTCAATAACCCTTTCCTTTGCCCGTGCAACGTACAATGAACCCTTTGGAACATTTTTTGTTACTGTGCTTCCTGCTGCAATATAAGCACCTTCTTCAACATTTACAGGCGATACAAGATTTGTATTGCAACCTATAAAAGCTCCGTCCCCCACTGTTGAACGATGCTTGTTCTTTCCGTCATAATTTACGAAAACAACGCCGCAGCCCAGATTTACATTTTTTCCTACATCAGAATCTCCGATGTAAGTCAGATGTGAAGCCTTTGCTCCGTCACCCATACTTGAATTTTTAACTTCAACAAAATCTCCGACCTTGCAGTGGTTTCCGATAGTGCTGTTCGGTCTCAGATAAGCAAAAGGTCCTACCTTTGTTTCACTTCCAACCCTGCTTTCAAGTATGACCGAACTTTGAATTTCAGTGTTATCGCCTATTACAGAATCAACGATTCTGCTGTTCTGCCCGATAACACAACCATTTCCAATTATAACCCCGCCTTCCAGAGTTACGCAAGGGAAAATTACAGTCACTTTTCCTATTTTTACATCTTTGCCGATATATGCGGTTTTTATATCCACAAATTCCACTCCGTTTTCCAGATGCTTTCTGTTGATTTCAAGTCTTTCCTGCTCCAGTTTCAGGCAATCGTCCATTGTCATAATATCGCTCTCCTTAACTTCTTTCTCTTTTCTTCGTCTTTTTCCAGAATAATTTCCGCAACCTTATAAATATCACCGGCTCCCATGGTAATGACCAAATCGCCGCTCTGTGCATTGTTTACGACAAAGTTTCCGATTTCGTCAAAGTCACTGAAATAATAAACATCCTTATCAGGGTACCTTTTCTTTATTTCATTTACAAGATCCTTTGAGCTGATTTTATATACATTCTTTTCTCTCGCAGCATAAATCTCCGCAATGACAAGCTTATCCGCCATTGCAAGTGCCTCCGCAAACTCATCGAACAAAGCGATTGTTCTTGTGTATGTGTGCGGCTGGAACAGACACCATAAATCCTTGTGCGGAAGGTTTTCCGCCGCAGACAGAGTGGCTTTTATTTCTGTAGGATGATGCGCATAGTCATCGACAATCTTAATATTTTCAGAGGTTACTCCTATAATATCAAATCTTCTCTGTGTTCCTGTGTAGCTTTCCAGCGTGTTTACAATATCATCAATATCCACTCCAAGGGAATGACAGCACGCAACGGCAGCTGCCGCATTTAAAATATTATGTTCTCCGGGGATTGCAAGCTGTATGGTACACAGTCTTTTTCTTCCGTGGTTCACATAAAACTGCGGCATTCCTACGGAGTTGAAAGTAATGTCCGTAACATAATAAGTGCATTTTTCATTAAAACCGAAGGTTATGACATTTGGCAGTCCTTTTATAACACTGTTTACAAAAGGATTTGCTTCAAATGCTATGATTTTTCCCTCAGGTCCGACCAGACTTGCAAACTTCTTGAAAGAATTTACTATATGATCAATGTCTTTGAAGTAATCGAGGTGATCTGAATCAATATTTAATATAATTTCTATTTTCGGTCTGAGACTCAGAAAGCTGTCAACATACTCGCAGGCTTCAGTTACAAAGTAATCACTGTTTCCCACCCTGACATTGCCTCCGAACTCCGACAGATTGCCGCCTACCAGTATCGTAGGATCCTTCTGTGCTTTGTCCAGTATAAGGGAAATCATTGAAGTGGTTGTTGTCTTTCCGTGAGTTCCCGAAATTGCTATGCTTTTTTTATAATCCGCCATAAGGATTCCTAAAAGCGTTGCTCTTGTAATAATGGGAATATTAAGTTCCGCAGCCCTAACCATCTCGGGATTTTCCATGGAAACAGCCGCTGAATAAACGACCATGTCCGCTCCCTCAACATTTTTTTCTCTGTGTCCCAGGAAAATATGTGCCCCCTTTTCTATCAGTCTGTCTGTAATATCGCTTTCTTTCATATCTGAACCGGATACCGTAAAGCCTCTGTCCAGTAAAATCTGCGCAATGGCACTGAGACCAATACCTCCAATGCCTATGCAGTGTATATGTTTATAGTCGGATAAATTTATCACGTCTTTCTGCCTCCATTAAACTTTATTAAACTTTTTTCATTGTACCATAAAATTATCAAAAAATCCCTTTTTTATTTAATCTTTGGCGTACATAGTTTTGCCGAATCCGTTTTTTTGTTATATACTTAATGTACTGTCGGTATACTGCATTTATTTTACACATTTATTTTATATGTAATTTCATAAAAATCATGTATGGGAGGAACTAAATGAAAAGAGCTGAACGTGTCGCTGCCATAATAAAAATTTTATCAGAAACCCCGAATCAGATGTACAGTCTGAATTATTTCTGCGAACTCTTCGGAGCTGCAAAATCCAGCATCAGTGAAGATATGCAGATGGCAAAACAGACCCTCGAAACTGTAGATCTGGGACTTATACAAACCATCCCGGGAGCAAGCGGCGGAGTAAAGTATGTACCCTACATTTCCAATGAAAACTGCAGCAGGCTCCAGGACGAACTGTGTGAAAAGCTTAAAGACCCAAGCCGTATTCTTGGCGGCGGTTTTTTGTACACTTCAGATGTCATGTTCGATTCTAACATAGCAAAAAGAGTTGCCACTGTCTTTGCAAGAAAATTTCAAGAGTTCAATGCTGATTACATAGCCACTATTGAAACGAAAGGAATACCAATTGCGACCATGACAGCCCATATGCTTAATCTTCCTATGATAATCATCCGAAGAGAAGCCAAGATTTCGGAAGGTTCAACTCTGAGTATAAACTATTTTTCGGGTTCTTCTGACAGAATACAGAAGATGTCCGTATCAAAACGCGCCGTGGTTCCCGGTGCAAAGGCAATTATTATTGACGATTTCATGCGCGCCGGTGGCAGTGTTAAGGGAATACACGATATACTCGGAGAATTTGACATGAAAATAGTCGGTACAGGTATCGTAATTGCGTCCGAAGAACCTGAAAAGAAAAAGATTGATAATTACTGTGCACTGCTGTATTTGGGCGACGTTGACGAAGCCGGAAAAAAAATAGAAATTCGCAAGAATTGTCAGATATTTTAAAAAATATACGCTTTTTTGATAATTTTCCTTGTATTTTAGGAAACTGTGATATATAATCTAACCAACACTCAAAATATTTTTTTCTATAAAATGCTAAGCAAAATGTTTTGTGGCATGAAAGGATGGTGGCCAGATTTGAATATTACTGATGTAAGAGTTCGCAAGGTTAACGACGATGGAAAGATGAAGGCAGTAGTTTCTGTAACATTTGATGATGAATTTGTTGTACATGACATCAAAATCATAGAAGGTCAAAATGGATTATTTATAGCTATGCCTAGCAGGAAAATGGGTGAAGGTGATTTCAGAGATATTGCACATCCTCTTCAGTCAGAAACCAGGAACAGAATCAAGGATGCGATTTTCGCAGAGTATGAAAAAGTATTGGAAGAAAAAGTTGAAGAAGCCCCTGCTGAATAATTTAGTCTATACTTTTTTTGAATACTAAAAAAGCCGGTGTGCACCGGCTTTTTTAAGTTATCATCATTTTATAATTTTGAGGAAGCGATTACGTATACTGTTACGCAATCAATAATTTAAGGTTTATCAATTTATCATTTTCGGTTTAACCGAAGCAGAGTATATGGAATTAAACTCTCTTGCTTGTTGCGATTTTTGTAGCTGTATCTGCTTTGTCCTTTAACTCTTTGTACTGTTCACCGATGTAAGCTCTTACTTCATCAGCTGTAGCAGTTACTCCGCAGTCAGCAAGGTCATTAACCATCTGTTCTGTGTATGTATGGAAGATTTCTTCCAAAGTTAAACTTGTAAAATTGCCAACACCCATAGTATCTACGATATGGCTGAAGCAGTGTTTGTAAGCATCATTCATTCTTTCTGTCATTTCAATTACCTCCTTAAATTCACTCTATATATTTTTATTACTAGTTACTTTTTTCTGACGCCTATATATAGAGCAAAAGTCGTGCCAACGCTTGGAGATTTTTCAAAAAAACTTTTTGTTTTTTTAGGTTCTTCTATGAGATGTTGAAATTTCAATGTTTATATATTTAAATTTTTTTAAGAATTTTTTTTAAAATGCACTTTTTTGAATTTTTTTCAGTTTAAGCAAAGTTTTTCCAAAAAAAGAAAAACCATTTTTATTAAAAATAAAAGAGTTTTGATTCTAAATCGATTCGCTTTTTTCTTTCGTGAATTGATTACGATTCAGATTTTTTGTACTAATTTGCTTTTTAATTATTTTTTATTGGAATTTACTTGCTTTTTTTATTTGCTTATGATATTTTGTGAATCGATTTCGATTCGAACTCGCAAACAAGATAATACAAAATATCCTTTTAACGTGTGCAAACTAGTTATTTTTTACAAACCATAATTGGAAAATCAATTTTATTCCAAAGAAAGAAGGAGCAAAAATATGTTAGACACTTTTGGAATGAGCAGAGTCATAGAACCTAAAGGAGCTATCCCTGTTACAGCATGGAAAATCGACAATAGCAAAGAAATAAATGAGCGTGAGCTCCGCATAAGTGTAAAAACTATTCACATTGAAAAATCCAGCTTTGACCAGATTTGCAGTGAATGTGCCTACGATGACGAACGTATAAAAGCAAAAGTTTTGGACATTATCCAGAAGAGAGGGAAACTTCACAATCCCTTTACAGACAGCGGCGGCATGGTACATGGAAAAATCACGGAAATAGGTAAAAATTTTCACAAGCTCCGACCAAATCTCCATATCGGTGATGAGGTACTGTGCAATACCACGACTACCGCAATACCCATGTATATAGAAAAAATCGAAAGTATTGATTACAACTACGGCGAACTGAAGGTAAAAGGTCACGCTATATTCTTTGAAAATTCACCTATGTTTCTCAGACCTACCGGTCTGGCACTAAACTATACCATGACTACACTGGATGAGGCCGGTTCAATCTATGCCATAAACAGAAAAGTTACTCCGGGCATGAGGATTGTTATATTAGGCAAGGAGTTGATTTCTACCATGGTCTATATCGCAGCCGTAAAAGAGGCTCTCGGTTCTGACTGCTACATCCTGGTGCTCATGGACAACGAAGCCTGCGGTTCGCTTTCATATAAGCAGATAGCTCCTTCCATACTTAAATATGCCAATGATTTTAAAGTGGTTGATGTAACTAATCCGATAAAAACATTTGAGGAGCTTATCAAAAATGAAAATGACCTCATGGATTTTACAATTAACTGCGAGGATCTTGCAGGTTCGGAAGTTTTAAGTGTTCTTCTGACAAAAACAAAAGGCGAACTGTATTTCACAAGTCTCAGAAACGCTTACAGCAAAGCAATTCTCGCAGCGGAAAGCATGGGAAAGGAAATAACAACTTATTCACTTGATCAGTATTACGAAGGCTACAATGCTTTCACCATCAACCTGCTTTCAAAGATGCGGCACGACCTTGAAGCCATCAACAGACTTTATGTAGGCCATAAAAACCTGAGTCAGGCCGGCGCAAAAGCAATTGAACAGCGAAACATGAGCAAAACCAACAGAATAGATGATTTTGTTTTTGCCAGTCCTATCACGAAAAAGCTTGTGGATCAGGTTATAAATATTGCCCATTATGACTGTAACGTCATTATTCAGGGCGAAACCGGCGTAGGTAAAGAAAAAATTCTTGAACTCATTCATAAAAACAGCACACGCCGTTCAAATCCGTGCGTAAAAATAAATTGTGCAACTATACAGGACAACCTTGCCGAATCAGAATTTTTCGGATATGAACCCGGAGCATTTACCGGTGCTCAATCCGGCGGTAAAAAAGGTTATTTCGAGATTGCCAACAACGGCATACTTTTTCTTGACGAAATAGGCCAGCTTTCTCCTTCTCTGCAGTCAAAGCTGCTTCGTGTCATACAGGAAGGAAACTTTTACAGAATAGGCGGTATTAAGCCCATCAATGTAAATGTCCGCGTAATCTGTGCAAACAATATATCCCTTGTACGTCTTGTAGAAGAAGGCAAATTCAGAGAGGACCTGTACTACCGTCTGAATATATGCAGCATTGATGTCCCTCCTCTCCGTGAAAGACGTGACGATATCATCTGTCTTGCGCAGACCTTTGTTGAAAAATACAACAAGCGGTACGGCATATATAAGAATCTTACAGACAGTGCTTTAAGAAGACTGACACAGTATGAATGGCCCGGTAATGTCCGAGAGCTGGAAAATAAAATGCACAGAATCGTTATCAACTCACCCGGCAATATAATAGATATTGCCGATGTGGATTCAATCATAAACGAACATATATATTCGGAAATGCTACCTGACATAAACGATTCGCTTGGCAGCAGTTCAGGAATAAACTTTGCGGAATTTATTAAGTCCCAGGAAGTAAAGCTTCTGGAACATGCCTTAAAGCAGGAAGGAAGCACCAGAAAGGCCGCCGCCTACCTCAATATGACACAGGCTCAGCTGATGAGAAAGAAACAGAAATACGGCCTGTAGAAAGGATATCATAATATGGAAGCAAACGAAAAAAATATCATTATCATAGGAAACGGCCCGGCAGGCGTATCTGCCTCACTCTACACTGCCCGTGCAGGCATAAAAACGCTGATTCTGGGAAAAGGACAGGGTTCACTCGCAAAAGCGGAAAAGATTGAAAACTATTACGGTCTTGAAGCTCCTCTTTCCGGAAGTGAACTTATAGAAAGAGGTCTTCGCCAGGCAGAACGGCTGGGTGTTGAAATACTTCGTGATGAAGTTGTAGGCATAGGCTTTTCGGAACCGGAGACAGACAATGCTTCCGCACCGACAGGCTTCATAGTAAAAACAAAAGAAAAAGAATATCCTGCTTCGGCTGTTATTATAGCCACGGGAACTTCACGCACAGCTCCTCCGGTAAAAGGGCTTAAAGAACTTGAAGGACAAGGAATAAGCTACTGCGCCGTATGCGATGCTTTCTTTTACAGAGGCAGGGATGTTGCCGTTCTGGGCAGTAGTGAATATGCACTGCACGAAGTACAGGAGCTTATGGCGGTGGCCGGTTCAGTTACATTGCTTACAAACGGAGAAGAGCCTTCTGCGGAGTTTCCTGACAGTGTAAAAATAAAGAAAGAAAAAATATCAAGCTTCAATGCGGGGCCTGCAAATCCACTTTTGGGAACCCCCGGTCCCCTTGCCTCCGTCACATTTGAATCAGGCGAGGAAATGCCGGTTTCAGGCATCTTTGTAGCTTACGGAGTTGCCGGAAGCACTGCCCTTGCAAAAAAGGTGGGAGCTTTTACAGAAGGAAATAAAATCATAACAGATGAAAATATGTCCACAAATATTAAAGGACTTTTCGCCGCCGGTGACTGCACAGGCGGATTGCTGCAGGTGGCAAAGGCTGTGGCTGACGGTGCTTCGGCAGGCACTTCTGCCGTAAAATACCTCCGAAGCCTCCAGGAATAATGGATTTTATCCATTATCCTTTTATTGTGTGATAAAGTCACTGAAAAAGGGTATAAAAAACATTAGTATAAAGATACACACAGAAACAAACAGCTTAATCAGGCGTCAGAGCTCCGCCTGCGGCACGAATAGTTAAAAAATAATTAAAATTGTAAAGGAGATGATTATTATGTCAGCATTAAAAATAACAAAAGATAATTTCCAGTCAGAAGTAATGGAATCGGACAAGCCCGTACTTATCGATTTCTGGGCAGCATGGTGCGGACCTTGTAAAATGGTTGCGCCAATCATTGAAGAGGTGGCAGATGAACTTGCCGGTACTGCAAAGGTATGCAAGATAAATATCGATGAAGAGCCTGAGCTTGCAAGCGCTTTCCAGGTTATGAGCATTCCTACTCTTGCAGTTATCAAAGACGGCAAGGTTGCAAATGTGGCTGTAGGTGCAAGACCTAAGGCTGAAATCATTTCACTTCTGGGTTAGCTGTAAAAAAAGACCTCCTTTTGTCCTGCAAAAGGAGGTTTTCTTTTTTAGCTGTTATTCTTCCCCGTTTTCCCATTTATCAAATCTGGTCATTATCTCGTCATATGTCTGTCCTGTTATTTCAGGCATACCGCAACCTTCCCTGTTGCCGTTATCGAAGCCGGCTGCTTTGAATCCCGCTATCACGGCATTTTTCAATAGCTGTATCTTTGATTCATCGCCGTCTGCCAGCGCATAGGCAAAATTCATAATCCTGTCGGCAACTGCGTTTACACCCCATTCACCATCCTCCGATATTGCCTTCTGTGCTGCGGCAATATCCTCATCAGTAGGATTTATTGCATTTGTTCCAAAAGTTACGTTTATATTGATATTAATATTCAGATTCATTCCCTGCAGACCGGAATTTTTCTTTTTTCCGTTTGCAAAGTCGCTCTGCTCCCTAATCATTGACAGAATTTTATTTTTAAAATCCTCAATCTGTTTTTCATGCTGTTCCATCAGGGATTCAACCTGCTTTGAATAATCTGTTTTAGGCTTTGAATAAGTGACCTTTTCAGAATCGGCTTCGTAGGATTTGACAAAAAAGTCCTGCTTCTGCACACCGGTCTTTCCTGATGTCTTCTCCCCCTCAGATGCAGTTTTTGCTGAATTCCTTTCACCTGCATTTCTGTAATCCTTAACAGCATTGATTCCGTTCATTTGCACATTGTTAATCATAATCGAAACCCTCCTTATTTTACGGCCTCCTGAAGCACTGCATTTGCCACGCTTCCGGCAACCCTTCTTCCGCTGCCTCCGCCTTCAACCAGCACAACAAAGGCATACGGATGGTCATTATCGCGTATAAATCCTGTAAACCATGCGTTATCTTCGTTTGAGCCGTCACTTTGCGCCGTTCCCGATTTCGCGTAAATGTCCAGATTCGGAAAACTGCTTTCACCATAGCCGCTTACAACATTGTTTTTCATCATTTCCGCCAGCTTCTCTGCTGTCTCCGGCTTTATCAGTTCATCTGTATGCTTTCTCAGATACAGACTTGTGCGCACACCCTTTGTAAATGCCGTATGGGAAATAATCTGCGGTACAGCCGCCCTTCCTCCTGCTGCAACCGCCCCGTTAAATACCATCATGGCACAAGGATTTACAAGGTCCTTTCCCTGTCCTATTCCTGCCCATGCAATATCACCGTCGTCCTCTGAGCTGAAATCAAAAGAGGAAACCGCCGTAGGTATGCCGTTTACAGTAAGGCTGTCGGTAAAGCCGCAGGACTTCACATATTTTTGCAGAGTTTCGCCTCCCAGCTCTGCAGCAATCTGACCGAAAGTCACGTTGCAGGAAACAGCAAGTGCTTCTTTCATAGTCATATCTCCATGAGCCGAAGGGCAGGTTATCACCTGCTGTCCTACCGTTTCTTTACCTGTGCAGCTGAAGATTCTGGTGTCTATATCACTGATATTTTCAAGAGCCGCAGTTGCCGTCACCAGTTTGAAGGTTGAGCCGGGAATGAACGTGGCAGAAAGCAATCTGTTCATATACACTCCCTCGTAGCTGTCATCACCGTCTTTTATAGCCGGCGGATTTGCCGGGTCAAAAGTCGGAGAGCTTACAAGACAGATAATTTCACCCGTTTCATAGTTATATACTCCAACCGTTCCTTTTCTTCCGTTGAGAGCCTTGTATGCCGTTTCACACACATCTGCATCCAAAGTAAGATACAAATCCCTGCCTCCCGGGAAAACAGGCTTTGCACCTGTAATTATACTGTACCCTGTCAGCTTATCCGCAAAGCGTTTCAAGGCGGCAGTTCCTATCATGCCGTCTCTGTCCCCAACGCTGTGGAGCGTCGCTTTTCTGATATATGAATTGTCGGCATAGTCCCATGCCTCCTTTTCGGAGTTGTAGGCTGCAAGCACATATCCGTTTCTGTCAAGAATACGACCTTCATTCAAGACATTATTTGTGTAAATATGCTTATTGGCTGAGTAGGAAGCCCAGGTTGCTCCCTGTGTGACCAGCCTGAAGGTAAATACACCTGTACCTGCTGCAAGTACCATGGCAAGGAGAAAGCATATCATAGTCCTTGAAGTAATTTTTTTCATTTTTAATGCTCCTCCTCATCATATATATCGTCTAATTCATCAAACTGTTTAAGAAAGCTGTCTATTTTTTCTTCTTTGTCCATGTTGTCAAACTGCTCAAGGAACGGATCATAATCGGAATTTTCCGTGGTCTGTCCAAGCTCGCCGATTTCGCCGCCGTTCATATAGCTTTCCAATACATTCCGGTCGCTCTGTCCGCCCGTCAGATTGTCAAATTCTCCAAAGTTTGGCAGGCTCCTTACCGCAAAGCTTGCATTTTCTCTCGTGTCAGCCGCTTTCAGAAACGCAAGCAATCCCCATGAACCTATCATACTTGATCCTCCGCAGGAGATGAACGGGAAAGTAACGCCTGTAAGCGGCAGCAGGTCCACAGAACCGAATACATTAAGTATAGTCTGGAAAACCAGCAGCGAAGTTGCCGCACATGCCGCAGTTGTATAAAAGGCCGAGCGTCCTGTTTTTGTCACGCGGAAAGCAAATACAGACAAAGTTACGATAATGGCAACAGCCAGCAGGGCAATAATCAGTCCCCACTCTTCACATAAAAATCCGAATACCAGGTCCGTATTTGAAGCTGCTATGTTATGAAGCCAGCCGTTTCCCGCGCCCATGCCTATCAGCCCGCCGCTGGCAGATGCCGACATGGTGTTTACCTGCTGGTATCCCGTACCGGTTGCATTTTCCCACGCATGACCCCAGACCGCAAATCTTGAAGCTATGTATGGCTTAAACCTGAGCACCAGACCGCAGGCTGCCGCCGCACCTCCGCATATAAGCGACAATGTTGCAAAGTCTCCCGAACGCAGATACGCAATAACCAGAAATACAACAAAGAAAATTGCCGCAGTACCGAAATCGCTCATTATAGCCAATGCTCCAAGGCAGAAGCCTGACAGAAGCATAAAGCCCAGCAGGTTACGCTTTACAAAAAGTCTTTCCAAGGTCGCAGAGCCCGCAAATATAAATGTCACCTTTGCCAGTTCCGAAGGCTGAAGAGATATTCCTCCTATATTAATCCAGTTCTGTGCACCGTTAAGCACCGAACCGAATATAAGGTTTACAACAAGCATACCGGCTGTTGCCGCTGCCATAAAATACCTTGCTTTGACAACCCTTTTCAAATCCCTGAGATATAAGCCCAGCAGTGTAAAACCCGTAATTCCTAAAAGTATTGCCGTCGTCTGTTTCATCAGGGAGTACGGTGCCGAAGATGCCGTAACCGCAAGATTTAACGTACAGGCGAAAAAAGCCAGTATTTCCGGCTCAAATCCCGTTCTTTTCATCATCTTGGAAAGTATTACATATATCCACATCACAGCCATAAGGATGCTGTAGCACATAAATATTTCCCTTGCATACTCCGCTCGTGTAATCATCAGCTGTATTGCCGCAAATACCTGGAACAGCGAAAGCATGAGAAAGGAAGACCACGGCGGTGCAGGTCTGCTCTGCTTAAGTCTGTTGTTCTGCTGTATTTCATGCTCAATTTCCGATATAGGTTCAAGAGTTAAAACAACTCCGCCTATCATTAAAGTTTCACCTTGTTTTATCGGTGCGGAGTCCTTTACTTCCCTTCCGTTGCATATAACCGGATTTTTAGCAGAAAGATTGTAAACAGTCCAGTTTCCGTCATCATCCCTTATCAAAGAGCATTGCGTTCTCGATATGGTCGGAAAATCTATGACCACATCGCAGTGTTTTGCCCTGCCAACCGTACATTCCCAATGGTTGATAGGGAAATTTCCAAGATCCGGCGAATATAAATAGCCCCATATTTCAGTCGGATTTTTGACTTTCAGCATATCCCTCAATACTGAAATCAGTATACCCAACGCCAAAACAGGGAATACCCACCTTATAATGCCGCTGTACCACTCAGCCACCGTAGCGGGATTTTCCGAAAGCCACGATATACAATATTTTATCATGTCCAAAGTCCTGCCGCCGAAATCTGCAGCCGCACTTTTCAGGTTAATCATAAAATCGGACACGTTAAACCTCCCAATAACTTCAAGTATATACTCTTATCATAAGGTTAACCTTTTTCCAAATCAAGACCCCAATTTTGTATTTGGATATTTCAAAGCTTTATGATACAATGAAATCAGTTATAAGATTAATTTAAAGAGGTAATGACATGACTGTAGATATGCTGAATCTGATGAAGCAGTACGGTGTCGGAAGTGCAGACAATCAGAACACTTCCTCAAGTTCATACCGTAGCACAGATGCCGTAGATTTTAATACAACTTTAAATAAAATACTTTCGGGAAACAGAACTCTGCATTCCCTCGAAGAGCTTTACAGAAACAGTTCAAAAACAGGCGGTATCACAACCGGCAGTGAACTTGAAGCAATATTTCAAAGGGCTGCTGCTACATATGATGTACCTGTAGAGCTTTTGAAGGCTGTGGGAAAAGCAGAATCAAACTTCAATCCTGATGCCACCTCAAGCTGCGGTGCCATGGGTATCATGCAGTTAATGCCTGCCACTGCAAAAGCACTGGGCGTTACAGACGCATACGATCCTGAGCAGAACATCATGGGAGGAGCAAAGTACCTGTCTGATAAGCTAAAAGCTTACGACGGAGATATAACCCTTGCACTTGCGGCATATAACGCAGGTCCCGGCAATGTTGCAAAATACGGCGGTGTACCGCCTTTTAAGGAAACCCGGAACTATATAAAAAAGATTTACGGATATATGGGCGAGGATATACAGCTTCCCGGCAGCATCACATCGGAAAAATCTGCATATGCTGCTTCCTCTTCCAAAGCGTTGTCGGATATTTCCGACCTGCTGAAAATCTCCGATGCATACAATTCCGCACTCTCCGAAATGACTTCGGAAAAGGCGTACTTTACTGCGCAGCTCCAGATTCTTAAGCAACAGCTTGATATGCAGCAGATTTTTGCTGACAGCAGCACCTATGATGACGATGATGATGACAACAGTCTTGATATAAATCTCATGATTGATGCCCTCAGCCGTCTGTAAACATATATCTGTTGGCATGTATACATAAAAAACAAACCGGCACTGAAAAATCCATCAGGAACTTTCATGCCGGTTATTTTTATATTATCTTGTTTTTTAATTATCCTGACATTGCCTTATGACTAAAGCACACAATACTTTGCCAGATACTCTTCCATTCTCTCTTTCATTTCGTCATCAATAACTACCCTGCCGTCAACCTCCGTATTGTGCATGGCATCAATGATTTCTCTTACTGTAACGATAGGATATGTTTTGATTCCAAACTCTTCTTCAATTTCCTGAATGGCCGTTTTTTCTCCCTGTCCTCTTTCCATACGGTCTACAGAAATGATAAGTCCCGCAATTTCAACATTTGCAGCTGCCTTCAGCTGTGGGAGGGTTTCCCTGATGGCCGTACCTGCCGTAATAACATCTTCAACGATAAGCACTTTGTCTCCGTCCTTAAGCTTATATCCAACCATCTTTCCGCCTTCACCGTGGTCTTTTTCCTCTTTGCGGTTGAAGCAGTAGTTTATATCCCTGTCAAAATCTCTTGAAAGCGCTATTGCTGTAGATACTGCAATAGGAATGCCCTTATAAGCAGGTCCGAATAAAGTTACTACATCTTCATCTATATTGCCATTCTTCATGTTTTCAGCTATACAGCTTGCATAAAAATGTCCGAGACGGTCAGCCTGGGCGCCTGTCTTATAGTTGCCCGTATTTACAAAGTAAGGTGTCTTTCTTCCACTCTTTGTTGTGAAATCTCCAAAGGTTAAAACTCCTGATCTTACCATAAATTCAATAAACTCTTTCTTGTAGCTCATCGGACTCTCCTTCTTTCTTTATGTATTTTATATTTTCTTTTGTTGTCATTTAGTTATACTAATTATACCAAAAAAATAAGCCCCTTGTCAGGGCTTATTTTCAAAATATATATTTTATTTCAGATTTACCGGTTATTTTAAACTCCTTATGTTATTTAACGATTTCAAACTCCTGGATTCCCATGTATCCCGGTGCAATCTCGTACTTGTTAAATACAATTACAGGATTTCCCTTTTCATTCACATAGAAAACCTGATTGTCTGAAATAGATTCAAATCCATCTATTCCGTCACTTCCATCAAAATATGTCGCATCAGGATCCTGTGCCCTCTTAGCTATTTCCGCTTTAATCTGTTCATTTGCAACAGCCTTGTAGTCACTGCCAAGCAACTCCTCAAGACTCAGTTCCTCACCCGTTTTCAGGTCATAGTTGTAATAGAACATATCAAAGTAAGCGCTTGCCATAGTTTCCGTCTTGTAAACAACAAACGAAATAAAATCTTCATTCAGGCACTTAACCTCATAATCAACACTTATTTCTCTGTTTATATAGTCCTCTTCTTTTCCACCTGTTTCAAGCCATGCTTTCTTATCTTCCTCAAGCATTTTCTTTGTTTCTTCCACAGCCGCATCCACCTGTGTCTTTACAAGATTATTAATCTTCTTTTCAAGCTCCGGATTGTTCAGTCCCTCTACTCCCGGAATATTCAGATCCGCCACATAAACATCATTTTCCTCATGTACCTTTTCCACAGTGAAAATCTTTGCCAGACTGTTAAGTACGGGAATGTCCGCCACTGTAGATGCAAAGGCCTCACTCGTATTTACGCCTACACCAAATCCCCCGAAAACTACCGCAAAAGCTGCTACTGCTCCTATTATTCTCTTTTTCATCTTACTGCTCCTTTTGATCTTATCAATTTTTGTTTTATCAATTTCTGTCTTACGAAACTCTCTTTCCCCCTGTAAAACGGCTTCCTCATTTTCCTTTTCAACCTTTGCTATGGTATCCCGGACAATTTGTGACAGCTGTGCGGGAATCTCAATATTTTCATATTCTTTCTTCATTTCCGTCAATCTCCTGTTATCCGACATTGCAAGTCCCCTCCTGTTCCAAATCTATCTTTAGCACTTTTAAACCCCTGTATAACCTGTTTTTTACCGTGCTCAGGCTTTCCTGAAGCACCTCCGCAATTTCCGACAGCTTCATGTCCTCAAAATACCTCATAACAATAACCGTTTTCGTCAATGGTTCAAGGTTTTCCAGCGCTTCATGCAGAGCCAAATGTTCTGCCTTCTGTTCCATACTTTCGTCTGCTTTCTCAGGAATGTCCTCCTGTGCCGTTACAACAACACGTTTGCTTTTCCTGAGCTCATCAAGGCAGGTGTTTACCAGTATCCGGTATATCCACGGCTGTATTTCCTCAGCCTTTCCTATATCGGAACAGGATTTCAGTGCCTTATAAACCGTTTCCTGAACCATATCAAGAGCTGTTTCCTGACAGTGCACATAACTGTAAGCAAGCCGATATAAATGATTCTGTTTTTCTTCTATAAACTTTACCGTTTCAAAATACATCTCATTTTTTAATGCCGACATTCTTTCCTTTCGCCCCCTTACACTTATATAACGTCTGTCAAAGCCAAAAAGTTTCACAGCATATAAAAAATTTTTTTATTTTTTTATAAAACCATAAGAGCTGCGCACATAAGTACTATTTTTCCTTATATGAAACAGAATAAATGACAGGAATGATAACCGCTGCCAGTATGCACGCCGCAGCTGCATAATATGCCTTGAAAAAGCCCGCTGCAACCATGATGATTCCGCATGCAACCCATACGAAGCCGCCCATTCTGTGTGTTCTATACCAATTCTCTTCGCTTTTGTAGGTGCTTGGAATCCTGATGCCCATCACATGATTAGGTCTTATCTTCGGCATGAAATTTCCTATTATAACAAACAGTATTCCGACTAAAGTTATTACTATGCTGCCTACATTTACTGTATTGTCAAGAGCATATCCGTACATTATCCCCATAACAACGACAGTAACGACAGGTATGATATATATGAAAATCCATTGCAGCTTTTCATTTTCTTTTTTTGTAAATTTAGCAGCACGGCATACCAACAGATGCAGAGCCAGCATACCTAAAGGTATCACGGTAATGGCCACATTTTTGCTGTAATAATTATTAGGATTATTGTGTATGTCAAAATGCACCGCAATCCGGTCAGGCAGGCTGTCATAAAGCAGCACTCCTGCCAGCATAGGCAGAAGACACATAACCGCACCCACTATCATACTTATCCTGAAACTTTTATTATCTCTCATTTTTCTCTTCCTTCCCTTTCTCCGGATTTTCAGTTCCGGTTTTATTTTCTGAAAACTGTACAAACCACATCATCAGCTCCTCAAATACCGAGGTATTTAAGGAATAATATACAAAATTCTTTTCCTTTGTCTCATAGATTAAATCCGCTTTTTTTAAAACGGACAGATGATATGAAATAGTAGCTCCTGTCATATCAAATCGTTCTGCAATCTCTCCTGCCGACATTCTCCCCTTTTTCAGCATAATAAGTATGTTTCTCCGGTTTGAATCGGAAAGAGCTTTAAAGCTTTCTGCAAATCCCATATAACGCTCCTCCTTTTAGTATTTAGAAATATTTCTAAATAGATATTACTATCCGTTAAAACAAAAATCAAGAGGTATTTAGAAAATTTTCTAAATACCTCTTGATTTTACAGTCTGCCCAGAGGGGCATTTAAAAGCGGTCCGAAAGGAAGAGCTCTTTCTGCTTCCTTTTCATCATAGTACATATATATAAATTTGATACTCCAAAAATCAACACTTAAAACATTTCCCGTTATGGATTCCTGAAGAAGTATATAGTTCAATCCTACGCCTATAAGATATCCTGTCTTTACTACAACCTCATTTGAACCTATCAGGCATTCAACTCTTATGTATCTGCCTATCTGTGTCCTTATAAATCCGTTCAGGAACTGGATGTCGTTATAGGTCAATACCTCCCGGTATTCGCTCGGTACAAGCGGATTTGCAGGTACTCTGAAGTCCGGTGAATTTTCAATAATGTCCGGATTACTCAGAAGTTCTTCAGGCGACTGCGGGTTTAAGTTTATGCGGCCCTCTCCTTCAACATTATCGGGCAAAATCTGTGACCGTTCACCTGACGGCATAGGTATATCAAAACTGTTTCCGCTCTTATTATTTCCGGTTCCCTTTTGGCTGCTGTTGTTCGGAGTTATGGAAATATTGTCAAGAACATTTACCATATCCTCTTTTTTCAGCATTGATGCAAAAGCCTCTTTCACATCCTCATCCAGGTTTTCCCTGATTTTTGCAATCCTGATTGCAGGATTCTGACAGCACTGTGACATAATTTTACCTCACTTTTTTATTTTTGATTTATGTTTCCGCATAATACGATGTAGGTATATAGAAGCAGTGATCTCCTATCCTGTTATGTATCACGCCGACCCGTGTCGGAAAGTATGTAGGGCATTGTGAACTGTATGGATTAAAGAAAAACAGGGAATTGTCGACTCCCGACTGCCTTCCTCCTCCCAAAGCCCAATCCACGATTTCATAATGAACATCTGTCGGATTCATATTGTAGACATTCTGGGAATTGTATCTTCCTCCCACACTTTCTTTCATGCAGGTAAACTGGTCAGGCTGGGTAATGATACTTCTCACATCTCCTCCGTTGCTGACCCTTGAAAATTCACCGTATGGTATTGTAGCCCTGTTCATTATCACGGTAGCTACTCCCCTCATGCCTGTATCACCTTCGCCGCCCGCTTCACATTGAATCAGCCGCGCAAAAAGCTCTCTTGTATCAAATGCCATATCCAACACTCCCATGACTTCTAATTTCACTAATCACTATATGCACAGCTTCAAAAAAAATTCATTTGCGGAGCATATTTTCCGGGAAATACATGTTTTTGCCGATTCTGCGCAAAATAGCAGGTATAAAAAACAAATTATATCAGTTCTGCAAGGAGGTTTTTATGCAAACAGAGGAATTAAAGCCGCAGAAAGCCGCAAGCCATGATATGTCAGCCAACTATTGGGAAGAGGTTCTTAAAAATGTCCTGCCCATAGACGAATGTTTTGACATACTTGTTCGGCATATTAAAATCGGTAACAAAAATGCAGTCATATACTTTATAGACGGACTGGTAAACGGTGAGGTTGCTCCCATAGTTATGAGTCACCTGCTGCAAATACAGCCCCGTCAGACTGAAAATGTGGACACAGCCGATGAGTTTCTCACTACGGTCATGCCTTTTCTGGATACATCAACGGAAAGCAGCCTTGAAACTGTCATAAAGCAACTTTTTTCAGGGCTTGCGGTTCTTGCCGTGGAAGGCTTCCGCGAAGCGATTATCATAGATATACGTGACTATCCCAACCGCTCTATCGAAGAGCCCAGCAAGGAAAAGAGCCTGAGGGGTGCAAAAGACGGCTTTGCTGAAACATTCATGACAAATATAGCACTTATCCGCAGAAGGATAAGAAGTCCCCAGCTGATATTCAAATCCCATGTTTTAGGTGAAATAACAAAGACAGACGTATGCATAGCATACATGAAGAATAAAGCTGACCTGAATCTGGTTCAGCAGATTTCGGATAAGCTTGATGAACTTAAGGTTCAAGGCATTACCGTGGGAGAACAGACTGTGGTGGAACATCTTGTAAACATGGACAAAAAGCACAAAAGCTTTTTCGGGTGGCTGAACCCTTTCCCGAAAGTGCGTTACACACAGAGACCCGATGTTGCCGCAGCACACATAGCTGAGGGGAAGGTGGCTTTAATAGTAGATACAAGCCCGACCATCGTACTTCTGCCCACAGGCATTTTTGACTTCCTGCAGGATGTGGATGATTATTATTTTCCTGCTCTGACAGGAAACTATTTCAGAATGATAAGGGTTATAAATTTTCTGGGCATACTTCTTCTTACTCCCATATTTCTGCTTTTCGCCGACGGTCATATACCCGTTTATGAAGGAATACGCTTCTTCATCCCTGATGAGGATTTTGCAATACCTGTATTCTGGCAGTTTATTCTGCTTGAAATCGCCGTAGACGGCCTTAAGCTGGCATCCTTAAACACTCCTGATTCCTTAGGCACTTCCCTGTCAATCATAGGTGCCCTGATTCTTGGTGAATTTTCCGTATCCTCGGGCTGGTTCATACCACAGACTATTCTCTGTATGGCCGTAGTTGCCCTTGCCAGCTTTACACAGCCGAGCATTGAACTGGGGTACGGGATCAAGTTTATGCGTATTTTGATTCTGGTGGGCATTGCAACAGGAGGTATCTGGGGAAGCACCTTTGCCCTGATTGGAGGTGCTGCCGCCTTGGCTGTTGATTTTATTGCCATTGCCACTACAAAAACAATAGTTGGAACATCTTATCTTTACCCTCTGATTCCGTTCAACGGCAATGCCATGAAGCACCTCATATTCAGGACCAAAGAATAAAGTAGTTCAGTAATTCTTTATATTCTGCAAAAATATCAAAGACCGGTTTACTTAAAACCGGTCTTTCAATTTAACTGTTATTTCTGTTTTTTTCTTCTTTGTTCAGCCTTCTGGGCACGAAGAACTTTTTGTCTATGCAATATTTCCTCTTCGCGTTTCATTTGTTCTTCTTCGGTAGGGTTTTCAATATAGATACCCGGATTCATTCTTCTCGCAAGTGCGATTGCTCCCTGACAGTCATCTTTTTCCATTACAAAAGAACGAACAACGATGTCTTTTCCTATGTGAAGCATGACATTTGGCTTTGCTTTCTTATAATCTGTATGGAGTGTCGTTATCTCATCCCACTTCCAATAATTATGCATTGTAAACCCAAACAGCATATATTTTATGTCTACACCTTCCTCTGATATGACATGTTCTTTTTTAAAAAAGCATGCAAGTATCACAAGCGCAGAAATTATGACATACGTTATCTGACCTGCTCTGAGCTCAAGATAAAACATATATGCCGCCAGTACCAGTATCAATACTTTCACCCAGTTTTTTCTTTCACGAAGTATTCCTTTATATTCCATAACAATAAGTCTTTCTATGTATTTATTTGTTATTTATTACGCAGTCTTTCTGATTTCAGCCAAAGCTGCCATAGCCTTTTCATGAGCATCATCAGGTGCGCCTGCAACGCTTCCCTTCTTCAGCTTTCCAAAGATATTTGTATATGTACCGTCAGCATAAAGAATATTTCTTCCTAGTGCCACAGTTACAAGAGCATAAACAGGATTTATCAGGTTCATGAATGTATACGGCACATATGCAAATGTGGATACACCCAGAATACTTGAATGGTATGCACCGCATGATGACCATGGAACAAGAGGTGACCACAATGTGCCGCCATCCTCCAGGCTTCTTGAAAGCATATTTCTTGCAAGACCAAGTTCATCATACTTATCCTTATACATGCTGGCAGGAATGATTAATCCCAGATACTGGTCACACATAGTTGTGATACAGAATACTGATGTAAGGATTGTAACAAATACAAGCTGGAAAGGTGTCTTTACCTTCTTGATAAGATTTCCTAAAATAGCCTCAACTGCACCTATTTTCTGCAGTACGCCTCCGAAACCTACAGCTATGATTACAAGGTTATTAGTCCACAGCATGCTGTCCATACCTCCACGGTTAAGCAGTGTATCGCAAAGTTCATTGCCCGTTTCTGCTTCATATCCGTAATGCACCATAGTGATACAGTCTGAGAAATCAGCTCCCTGGAAGATAACTGCGAAAATACATCCTACTGTTGAAATCAGCAGTACACTTGGAATAGCAGGTATCTTCAGTAAAGCTACTACTATAATAAGTATGATAGGAATAAGAAGTATCGGGCTCATGTATGAGTAATGATCTACAATGGCAGTCTGTAAATCATTGGCAATCTGAGGATCATAGTTTGCTGAACCCTGAATTGATAAAATTGCATAAATGATAATGGCAATAACCAAACTTGGGAATGTAGTTGTCATCATCGCTCTTACGTGGTCAAACAAACCGGTTTGTGCAGATCCTGCAGCCAGATTAGTTGAGTCTGACATAGGTGAAAATTTATCACCGCAACATGCACCTGATAAAATCATACCTGCTACCAGCCCCGGATTAAGTCCCATAGTAGTACCTATAGCCATAAATGCAATACCCAATGTAGCCGTTACAGTCCATGCCGAGCCAAGTGAAATACCTACGATAGCGCATAAAATACACGCAAGAGGCAGGAACATACCAGGTGTGATAATCTGAAGTCCATAATAAACTACTGCCGGAATTGTACCTGCATATTCAAATGAACCAATAAGACATCCTACGCAAAGAATAATGATAATTGCTTCCAGAGACTGGCTAACGGCATCCAAAGCTCCTGCGAGCATATCCTTGTAAGTGTGTCCGCACAATTTACCTACAAGCATAGCTACTGCGCAGGCAATTAATACAGGAATATGAGGATCCTGTCCCCAGCCTAAAACATAGTTAGAAATCATGATTGCCAACAATACAACAATAGGCAGCAACGCTTCCACCTTATTCGGCAGACGGACTGCTGTTGTCTTCTGTTCTGTCATTGGAATCTCCTCCTTTTTTCTTTATTTTTTGTTATTCGACACCTTTCGACATCTCCCGACATTATAGCATTCCGACTACGTTTTTGCAAGTTTAAAAATTTTTAGGAATAATTACTCATCATCAGCCCTCAAAGGCATCTCTTATTTCCTTTATGTTTTTGAATCCCTCTTCCCTCATATAGTTTTCGAGTCCTTCCAATACATCTACCGGAGCTGTCGGATTTACAAGTGCCGCAGTACCTACTGAAACGATATCCGCACCTGCCATGATAAACTCAGCCGCATCTTCTCCGGTCATGATACCTCCAAGACCTATGATAGGAATATCAACCGCGCGTCTTACCTGATAAACCATTCTTACAGCAACAGGTTTAACCGCAGGTCCCGAGAAACCTCCCATAGTGTTTGCAATAACAGGCTTCTTTCTTCTTATATCAATCTTCATGCCAAGAAGGGTGTTTATCAGTGAAACCGCATCTGCGCCTTCTGATTCAACAGCCTTTGCAATCTCCGCAATATTTGTTACGTTTGGAGTAAGCTTGATAATGACCGGCTTTCTGGCTACCTTTTTAACTTCTTTTGTAACTTCAGCCGCCATCTTCGGATCAGTTCCAAAACCAATACCACCAAGCTTTACATTGGGACATGAAATATTTACTTCATACATGGATACTTCTTTTTCTTCATTCAGCCTTTCCACAACTGCACAATATTCTTCTATGCTGTGTCCCGCAACATTTGCGATAACCTTTGTGTCAAACTGTGAAAGATAAGGAAGCTCTGTCTTTATATACTCTTCAACTCCCGGGTTCTGAAGTCCCACGGCATTTATCATACCTCCGTAAACCTCCGCTATTCTCGGAGTTGGATTTCCGTTCCACGGAACATCGGCAATGCCCTTTGTAATAACCGCACCAAGTCTTCCTATATCATAAAACTGTCCGCTTTCTCTTGCCGAGAATGTTCCTGAAGCTGTTGTGATAGGGTTTTTCAGGGTAATGCCCGCAAAATTTACGCTTAAATCCAAATTACTCATCCCATGCAACCTCCTCACCGAAAAATACAGGGCCGTGCTTACATACACCCTTCTGCTGTATTTCAATACCGTGCTCTGTTTTGACTTTAACCTTGCAGGTGCAGCCTACGCATGCTCCATACCCGCAGCCCATCCTTTCTTCCAAAGAAACCTGGCACGGAATATTTTTTTCCATACAATATTCGCTTAAAGCTTTAAGCATTACCTTAGGACCACAGGAGAAATATTCTTCTCCCGAAATGCCCTGCTCTTTTATCATCTGTACCGCATTGCCATGGAATCCCACAGCTCCGCTGTCAGTGGCAATATGAACTTCCATGCAATATTTTTCAAGCTCTTCCAAAAGAAACGGCTCGTGCTGGAAACCTACTGCCGCAATTACCTTAGCTCCCTTTTCTTTAAGTCTCTTTGCCAGAAGAACCATAGGCGGAACTCCGATACCTCCGCCAACAACAACTACGTATTTATCCTTATAACTGTCAAACTTTCCACCCTTTTCTGTTCCGTCTATAAAGTTGCCGTTTCCCAGAGGTGTACTTACCTTTATAGCTTTTCCTGCCGCATATTCAGACAGAAGTTTTGTTCCTCCTCCCACTACGCGGTAAACAAGGGTAATTGTGTTTCCATCTGCATCACAAATGCTGATAGGTCTTGGCAGCAGCATACTTTTGTCATCAAGATAAATATTTACAAATTGACCGGGCTTGATTTCTCCCAAGCCGTCGGCTTCAATCATAATCTTAAATACATCGGCAGCGATACGGTCATTACCGAGAACCCTGCCTGTTAAAACTTTTTTCATATAGTTCCTCTTTTCCAAGTTTTTCTTTCACAGCTTCCGGTTATCTGCTTAGTTTTCTAATACTGTAAATCAGCTCTCATAGCCAGTGCCGCATCTCTTGCCGCTTCGCCTACTGCTTCCCCATATTTTTCATTCTTTTTATAAGCCGCAATAATTCCTCTTGAGGAGTTTACAATACAGCCTCTTCCGTCTTTATCAAAGAAACCTTTCAGGTCCGCACCTGTTCCGCCCTGAGCGCCGTATCCCGGTACAAGGAAGAAAGTGTGAGGCATAATCATTCTCAGTTTTTCGCCCTGTTCCTTGTGAGTTGCTCCTACTACAGCCCCTATTCTGCTGTAGCCCATATCACCCATGGACTGCTGTCCCCATTCTTCAACAAGACCTGCAACAGTTTCGTAGATTGTTTTTCCGTCAACTACTATGTCCTGAAGCTGGCTGCTTGAAGGATTGCTTGTTTTTACAAGTACAAATACGCCTCGTTTCTTTTTATTGCAGGCATCTATAAACGGCTGTATACCGTCTATGCCAAGATAAGGGTTAATAGTAACCCAGTCCTCTTTCCAAAGGTCAAATTCGGCACCATCTATATCAGTGCCGCCTATATGTGCCGCATACGCAGCGGCTGTGGAGGAGATGTCACCTCTCTTGATGTCGCCGATGATAACCATGCCTTTGCTTTTTGCGTATTCAATTGATTCAAGATATGCGTTAATGCCCTGGATTCCATACTTTTCGTACATGGCAATCTGAGGCTTTACAGCAGGTACAATGTCACATACACTGTCAACAATTTCCTTATTGAACTTCAGGAACATGTTTGCAACTGCCTCAGGTGTTTTTCCATACTTTTCAAACATCTCGTTTTTTAACCCCGCAGGCATCATTTCTATGGTAGGGTCAAGTCCCACAACTGTAGGGTTATTCAACTCTTCTATTTTTTTCATCAGTACATCGATCATAG